>NZ_JAYWVC010000690.1:0-710 GCF_036281785.1 Streptomyces chiangmaiensis
CCGGATGCGACGCCCTCCTTCTCCATCTGCTCGGCGAGCTTCATGGCCTCGTCGATGAGGGTCTCCACGATCTTCGACTCCGGCACGGTCTTGATGACCTCGCCCTTGACGAAGATCTGCCCCTTGCCGTTGCCCGAGGCAACACCGAGATCGGCCTCACGCGCCTCACCCGGACCATTGACCACACACCCCATCACCGCGACCCGCAGCGGAACCTCCATCCCCTCCAGGCCCGCCGTGACCTCCTCCGCCAGCTTGTACACATCCACCTGAGCACGACCGCACGACGGACACGACACAATCTCCAGACCACGCTGCCGCAACCCCAGCGACTCCAGGATCTGCGTACCCACCTTCACCTCCTCCACCGGAGGAGCCGACAGCGAAACACGAATCGTGTCACCGATGCCCTGCGACAACAGCGCACCGAACGCCACCGCGGACTTGACAGTCCCCTGAAACGCCGGACCCGCCTCCGTCACACCCAGATGCAACGGATACTCACACTGCGCCGCCAACTGCCGATACGCCTCGACCATCACCACCGGATCGTTGTGCTTCACCGAGATCTTGATGTCCCGGAAAT
Organism: Streptomyces chiangmaiensis; assembly: GCF_036281785.1. NCBI lineage: Bacteria > Bacillati > Actinomycetota > Actinomycetes > Kitasatosporales > Streptomycetaceae > Streptomyces > Streptomyces chiangmaiensis. The sequence continues at coordinate 587 of NZ_JAYWVC010000690.1, forward strand.
CATGCTCCTCGAACAGCGACGCCTCCCACAGAGCCGACTCCACAAGCGCCTCCGGCGTCGCCTTGCCGTACTTCTGCAGCAGCCGCCTGTCCAGCGACCCCGCATTCACCCCGATCCGGATCGG
>NZ_JAYWVC010000691.1:0-710 GCF_036281785.1 Streptomyces chiangmaiensis
GGCCAGTTCGCGTTCGAAGTCGCGACCGAAGTAGTTCTTGTCCCCGATCAGTCTCTGTCCGGGCCGGGCGGCGGTCAGGTGCGGTTCGGCCGCGAACAGGTCCAGCACGGTCTCGCGCTCGTCGGCCTTGGCCCCGGTCAGAGCGAAGGCGACGGGCAGGCCCTGGAGGGTGCACACCAGGTGCAGCCGCAGGCCCCAGAAGAAGCGGCTGTGGCTGGCGCAGTAGCCGTACTGGGCCCATCCGGCCAGGTCGGAGCGTTTCACGGTCTCCCGCGAGCGGCCGCATTCCACAGGTGTGGAGTCTACGATCCATACGTCGTCGCTCCACACCGAGGTGCTGCTGGCCAGGATCCGAGTGACTCGGCGAAGCAACTCGGCGGCCTTGCGCAGCCGCTTGTTGTAGCCGGATTGCTGGGGCAGGTACGGAAAGAGGTGCCGCAGGTGGGCCCGGGCATGCCGAAGCCACCTGGCCTCGGACGTGAAGCCGAGCATGGCCTGCATCATCGCGAGGGTGACCAACTCGGCGTCGGTGAGCTGCGGCGCGATGCCCACGGCCGGCCGCCACGGCGCCAGGTCCGGACGCTCTTTCAGCAGGTCGTCGGTCGTCACATAGAGTGCTGTCGCGAGGGTGTCCAGGTTGTTCGTCACAAAACGATCTTGGACACCCTCGTTCTCGTCTCCGCAGGCACCCCTTGGAATTGATCATCTAG
>NZ_JAYWVC010000692.1:0-706 GCF_036281785.1 Streptomyces chiangmaiensis
AGGTCGGCGACCTGCCAGTAGACCTCCTCGGCGAGCTTGTCCTCGATCTTCAGCAGCCAGTCCATGGCCCGGTAGCAGGCGTCGTCGCTGGTGGTGGCGAGCCCGGGGATGTGGGCGTCGTGCTCGATCCAGCGGGTGGCGGCGAGCTTCGAGCTCGGGGCCAGGGCGCGGTTGGCGACCAGTGCGAACAGGACCCGCTCGGCGGCCGGGTCCAGGCGCCGGCCCTTCAAGAGGTTCCTCATGGCACTGTCGATGCCTATCCTGCGCCACAGCCCGTCCAGCGCGTGGGCGCCGCCCATTGGCCGGGACTCCAGGAACGTCAACTCCCCGCCGGCGGTGGCCCGCAGGGCTGCGGCCGGGTCCAGGAGCTTGGTCAGGGAGGCGACCAGCCGCTCGATGGCGGCGCGGTCCAGCCGGTCCTCGCGGCCGAAGCTGTGCAGCACCTGCGGGCGGGAGGTGCCGCTGGCCGCGTCCCATTCGTTGTGCGCCAACTGCAGGTAGCGCACGGTCGAGCCGTCCTTGTTCTTCCTCGTGGTCGCCCGCACGTACATGTTCCAGAGCATAACAGCATTTGCGCAGGTCAAGGCACAGTAATCACACGAGACGTGTTACTAGGCGAATTCACGCGTTCCACCAGGCCGCAGGCTCGTGACCTGCGACAACGGCCTCAACCGTGCCACGAACCCGCCATCAGCTGCGGAACCCC
>NZ_JAYWVC010000693.1:0-685 GCF_036281785.1 Streptomyces chiangmaiensis
GGGAGGCGACCCGGAGAAACGGGCTGGTCGTGAGGCCAGTACCGCGATCCGGGTCGACCTCACCGTTGTATCCCCGACGCTGCCATTGCCGGAAATCTCGTCCGCCCAGGTCACGCGGCATGTTCGTACTCGTGAAGGATGCCGCCCAGGCGTTCACGCCTGCGTATGTCGAGGCGGGCGATCCGCCCTGGATCGGTGATCGCCCCAGGCAAGGGGTACAGCGGTCGGGCGTTCGCGATGCCCTGATGCGGCCGATGGGAGTTGTAGAACCGCTCGAACTCCCGCAGAACGTGGCAGAGGTGGCGCTGGTTCCAGATCAACGTGCGGTCCAGCAGCTCACGCCGACATGTCTGCACCCACCGCTCCATGATCGAGTTCATTCGCGGCATCTGGACTCCGCTGAGCACAACCTCGAGCCCCGCGTCTTTCACGATGGCGTCGAACAGCTCAGGGAACTTGCCGTCCCTGTCCCGGATCAAGAACCTTGCTCGGCAGCCCGCGTCCTCCAGGTCCATGACGAGATTCTTCGCAGCCTGCACCACCCAGACTGCCGACGGGTGCGCGGTCGCGCCCAGGATCCGAATCCGGCGGTTGGCGTGCTCGATGACGGCGAACACATACAGCCGCGCTCCGGTCAGGGTGACCGTTTCGAAGAAGTCGCAGGCCAGCAGGGCGTCGGCCTGGG
>NZ_JAYWVC010000694.1:0-683 GCF_036281785.1 Streptomyces chiangmaiensis
TGAAAGTCTCCCACAGGCCGGCGGAGCTGTTCGCCGCGTTCGACGACCCCGACCTGATCGCCCATGCCGGGCTGGTCCCCACGATCCGGCTGGCCGAGCGGTGCGGCCTGGCCGCTTTGGTGGCCCAGAAGGTCAAGCTGACCGGCGCGCAGAACGGCGCCGGGACGGCCCCCGAGGCGAAGGTCATGAGCATCGTGGGCGGGATGGTGGCCGGGGCGGACAGCATCGACGATCTGGACGTCCTGCGGCACGGCGGGCTTACGCGCCTGTTCGGCGGGGTGCGCGCGCCGTCCACGCTGGGCACCTTTCTGCGTGCGTTCACCTGGGGGCACGTGCGTCAACTGGAGTCCGCCGCACGGGCGTTCACCTGCAACCTGGCCGCGCACACCGGGCTGATCCCCCAAGCGGACGAGGTGGTGTTCGTCGACATCGACTCCAAAGTCAAGCAGGTCTACGGGCCGGCCAAGCAGGGCGCCTCGTTCGGCTATACCAAACGGCGCGGCCTGCACTTCCAGATCGTCACGGTCAAGACGTCCACCTGCGCTCCGGTGATCGTGGCGACCCGCCTGCGCAAGGGATCGGCGAACTCCGGCAAAGGCGCCGCCAGTCTGCTGCGCGAGGCGCTTTCGACGGTGCGGGCGATGGGCATCACCGCCCAGATCGTCGTGCGGGCGGACTCCGCG
>NZ_JAYWVC010000695.1:0-682 GCF_036281785.1 Streptomyces chiangmaiensis
AATCTTTGGAGGACCTCTGGTCCCAGCGACTTGCTGGGACCAGAGGTCCTTTTTGTTTTTCCGGAGCGCGTCGGGTACCCGGCTGCGCGAGAATGACTTGCGGTACCGAAGACAGGAGTCACCGATGTCCACCAACTCTCCCGACGAGCGTCCTGAGCGCGACCAGCGCCGCCGGGACAGTGGTGACCGAGGCGGCTATCGCGGAGGGGCGCGCCGCGACGACCGTGGTGGCTACGGCCGGCGTGACGACCGCCGGGGCGAGGAACGCGGCGGAGATGGACGGCGTGCCGACGACCGCGGTGGCTACGGCCGGCGTGACGATCGCCGCGAGGGGCGTCGTGACGACCGTCGGGACACTGAGCGCGGCGATCGTGGTGGGTTCCGCCGTGATGACCATGCCGGACATGGAGACCGCGGCGGACGTCCCTCCTTCCGGCGCGACGAGCGACCGGGCGGCCCGCGTCGCGACGATCGCGACCGGGGCTTCCGTGGGGACGGTGACCGTGGTGGCTACGGCCGGCGTGACGACGACCGTGGTGGTCACGGTCGTCGCGACGATGACCGTGGTGGCTACGGTCGCCGTGAGGACGGCCGTGGGGAGCGCCGTGACGACCGCGACCGCGGCTTCCGCCGTGACGATCAACGCGGTGGTTATGGTCGTCGCGACGATGACCGTGGTGGC
>NZ_JAYWVC010000696.1:0-677 GCF_036281785.1 Streptomyces chiangmaiensis
CTCGTCAGTGCGAACCAGGCACGCATCTCGTGGGCCCAACCGGCGATCTCTGCGTTACCGGACTCATCCGCTAAAGACAGGGCCGCCGCTCCCAAGACCCGGTACTCGCTCCGCACGATCCCGCTGCCGCCTTTCGTCGTGGATGCCCTCCGTGATCGGCGAGAGCAGCAGACAGCGGAGCGGGACGCCTGCGGTGCCGAGTGGCTGGAGTCCGGCTATGTCTTCACGACGGCTGTGGGCTCACCGGTCGACCCGAGGAACCTGAATCGGCACTGGTGCGCCACACGGAAACGAGTCGGCCTGGATGAGTACCGCTTCCATGATCTTCGGCACTCGTTCGTCTCCCTGCTCCTGGATCTTGGAGTCGCGCCGCACATTGTCCGCGAGATTGCCGGTCACAGTGATCTTCAGGTCACCCTCGGCGTGTACGCCCACGCGTCCACGGAGGAGAAGCGGAAGGCGTTGACCCAGCTCAGCAAGCTGTTCGAGTAACCGCACTGCCGTCGTACTGCCGTCAGTACACCAACGCAACGCCCCCGCCGATGATCTCGACGGGAGCGTTTTCGCTGTTCAGCGGCGGTGGCTGGGGCCGGGGTCGAACCGGCGACCTTCCGCTTTTCAGGCGGACGCTCGTACCAACTGAGCTACCCAGCCGCAAGGTTTCACGTGAAACCTTA
>NZ_JAYWVC010000697.1:0-673 GCF_036281785.1 Streptomyces chiangmaiensis
GAGCAATGCTCAATACCTGTGGATCACTCCTGACGGAAGGGGGCGTACCTTCCCGATGGATCGATTGATAGGTCATCGAGCAAGGCCGACGTTGCCGCGTCGGTCGGGAAGGGACGCCCGTGCTTACGGTAGTCAACGAGGACGGCACCACGCCAAGCGGCAGCTCGCTGCTGGATGAGATCGTCCGGGAAGGCGCACGGCGGATGCTGGCCGCCGCTCTGGAAGCCGAAGTCAACGCCTACATAGCCGAGTTGGCTGACGAGCGCGACGACAAGGGGCGCCGCATGGTGGTCCGCAACGGCTACCACCAGCCCCGGAAGGTCACCACCGCGGCCGGCGCGGTCGAGGTGAAGGCACCGCGAGTGAACGACAAACGCGTCGACGAAGCCACCGGCGAGCGCAAGCGGTTCTCGTCCGCGATCCTGCCGCCGTGGTGCCGCAAGTCCCCGAAGATCAGCGAGGTGCTGCCACTGCTCTACCTGCACGGCCTGTCCTCTGGCGACTTCGTACCCGCTCTGGAGCAGTTCCTCGGCTCCTCCGCCGGGCTCTCCCCGGCGACGGTCACCCGGCTGACCCAGCAGTGGCAGGCCGACCACACAGCGTTCATGGACCGTGACCTGTCCGAGGTCGACTATGTGTATGTGTGGGCCGACGGCATCCACCTCAACGTCCG
>NZ_JAYWVC010000698.1:0-671 GCF_036281785.1 Streptomyces chiangmaiensis
CTGATGGGCGTGCGGCGGGTGACGGAGGTCAATGCTGGCCGCAAGACGGCTGGCGTCGACGGCAAGGTCATAGTGAGCGCCCAGGGCAAGGCCAATCTGGCCGACTGGGTGCAGCACCGGGCCAAGCCCTGGTCGCCGCGGCCGGTCAAGCGGGTGTATGTGCCGAAGAACAACGGGCGCCGTCGCCCGCTCGGAATTCCCGTGATCGCCGACAGGGCACTTCAGGCTGTCGCGCTCAACGCACTGGAGCCCGAGTGGGAAGCACGGTTCGAGTCGAGGTCGTATGGATTTCGGCCCGGCCGTGGCTGCCATGACGCGATCAAGGCTATTCATCAGGCAGGGAAAGGAAGGAATGCCAAACGCCTGTGGGTGCTTGACGCGGATCTGGAAGCGGCATTCGACCGGCTCAGTCACGACCATATCTATGCCTCGCTGGGCAGCTTCCCCGCTCGGGGACTCATCCGGCAATGGCTGAAATCCGGTGTGGTCGAGGACGACTGGTTCACACCGACGGAAGAGGGAACGCCTCAAGGCGGTGTGATCAGCCCTGTGTTGATGAATGTCGCTTTGCACGGCATGGAGACTGCTGCCGGAGTTGTCTATCTCCGGCTCGGTACGGATGCCGCGCACGTGGCGGCCGGATCGCCCGTCGTCGTCCGCTACGCCGACGA
>NZ_JAYWVC010000699.1:0-669 GCF_036281785.1 Streptomyces chiangmaiensis
GTCATCGCCAGCGAGCTCTTCTAGGTCAGCGGACGAGCTGACGATCTGGAGCCAGAAGTGGATGCGTCGGGCCCGACGAGCGACGGCATCCGGCGTCAAGTCAAGAAGCTCTCCGATCTCTCGATATGTCCGCCGCATGACGAACCGTTCGATGAAGATCGTGCGCCCTTCCTGGCCCAACAGGCTCAACATTTCCTCAAAGGTGCCTTCGATACGGGCCGTCCTGAGGGTGGGATCACGATGGCTTCGACGGCGACTCATGCTGTCCCCTCCGCTTCCTCTTCGAGACGGAGCTTGCTTTGAGGAGCGCTCGGCAGTCCGTGCGTATCGGCCGCCCGGTCAAGGTCCCACGGTTCCGTACCTCCCGGAGTCGTGAGGTCTCCCGACACTTGCGCGGTCCTCTCAACACGACGCAGTGCGCCACGTGGTACGAGTCTGGCAAGAGCCGTTACCAATTGGGCCGTGGCCGCAAGGACTTGCGGCAGGTCCTCAGGTCGAGCCTTCCTGACCACGGCTTGCACGATTACCAGGGTGACGATTGCCACGATCAGCACGGAAGCGATTGGGATGATCACGAACCAGAGTGGCAGCCCTAGATAAGTGTTGGGCGACGACCATTCGCTCGACAACGGGTTCCTCCAGGAAGCAAGAAGGCCCCCGACCTTGAGG
>NZ_JAYWVC010000007.1:0-107815 GCF_036281785.1 Streptomyces chiangmaiensis
TGGGCAAAAGCGCTTCGATGAGGGGTGGTGGTCGGGCGACGGGTGGGCGGCTCGCCCGGATTCCGGGTGCGCCTCAGCTGCGTACCGCCTGGTTCCGGCGCGTCAGCCAGAGCACTCCGGCCACACCCGCGAGCAGGACCGTGCCGCCCAGGGTGCCCAGGGCGATCGCGGAATCCTCGGGTCCGGTCTGCGGCAGCTGCCCGCCGGAGGTACCGCTCCGGCTGGAGCCGGCCGAGCCGCCCGCGGCCGTGACGTCCAGGGTCAGCGAGGGGCCGGGTTTGTTGGTGGGCGTACACGTGGTCGTCGTGCCGAGCGCCTTGATGGTCAGCACACCCGCGGTGAAGGTGACCTTTCCGGTCTTCTTCGGCGTGTACGTGCCGGTCAAGTCATTGATCTTGATGGGGGTGTTGGCGGGGATCGCCGCCTGGTTGGCGAGACCCGTCACCGTCAGTGCACCGCTCTCGGCGCCGCCCAGCTCGATGGAGGCACTCGGGTTCATCGCACCCCTGCCCAGTTCGACCGGGCTGGAGGAGACACCCTTCTGCCAGGACATGGTGATCTTGTAGGTGCCTCCGTTCTTGACGCCCTTGATGTCGATGGGCGATACGGCACTCTTGTCACCGATCGGCGTCTTGCAGTGGTAGTTGACGTCGACGACCTCGGCCCTGGCCGCCGGAGCGGCCATGAGCACCGCCGAGCCGGCCAGGGCAGCGGCGGACGCGAGCGCGGCGGTTCGTTTGTGGTACGACACGGTCCCCTCATTCCTGACGGCACATCAGATCGGCCGTCAAGGTACGCCCGGTCCCTTGCGGAGGGAAGACACAGCGCACGCCGGATCTGTGGCGATCCGGCGCGAGGGAAGTGATGGGTGCGGCGTCGTGCGAAGAAGGATTCGAACTGCGGTGACCGAGGGTGAACGGCAAGCGGGTGCGGACGGACGCTAGGCGGGAGCGCCGAGTTCCGCCCACACCCTCTTGCCGGCGACCCCGGGCGTGCGCAGGACCCCCCAGTCGAGGCAGAGCCGCTGCACAATGAACATCCCGTGGCCGCCGGGACGTCCGGCGCGGTGCGGGGTGCGCGGCGCGGGCTGGCCCGCACCCCGGTCGGAGACCTCGACACGCAGCACCTTGTTGTCGCACGCGATCCACAGCTCGTCCGGCCCCTCGGCGTGCAGACACGCGTTGGTGACGAGTTCGGAGACGACGAGCAGCACGTCCTCGGCGGCGGCCCGCTGGTCGGCGCCGGCGGCGGGCAGCCAGCCCCACGCGTACAGCGCCTGGCGCGTGAAGTCGCGCGCGAGCGGGACGACGCCGCTCTCGCCCGCGAGGCTCAACCTGCGCGCCCGCCGACCGGGGGGCGAGACCCCTTGCTCACCTGGAGCCAAGGACGCACCCTCGCCGGACCGACCCTGCGCGGGCGTTCCGGAAGCGCCGCTGGGCTCGGGGCCGCGGTCGCCCGGCGAGTAGGGCCGGGTGGTGCTCATCAGCGCTTCACCTCACCGATTCACCAGTTCACGATTCAAGACTCAGTACGTGGATCGACGGCGTTACCGTCAGTTGCTTCTCGTGCCGTTCACGTAGGTGCCCTCTTCTTGCGGCTTTCGTCCCGGCTGCCGACATATTCAGCATGTCTTCTGCCCGACCGGACGGCCGGAACACCCATGGATTCAGCCCGGAGCCTGTGACGTGCGTAACGCGCTGGTCACACAGTGGCATCTGATTACCCCCCGGCCGCATCACTCGGCCAGGGCCGCATCCAGCGTGTCGTGGATGGTGAAGACGGCGTCCGCCCCGGTGATCGCGAAGACCCGGGCCACCACCGGCAGCATCCCCACCAGATGGACCCCGCCGCCCGCGGCCTCGGCCTTCAGCCGGGCGCCGAGCAGCACGTTCAGCCCGGTGGAGTCACAGAACTCGAGCCGTGAGCAGTCCACGACCAGGCGCGAGAACCCCTTCTCCAGGCAGTCCTCGAGTGGTTCGCGCATCAGATCGGCGGTGTGGTGATCCAACTCACCCGCTGGGGTCACGACGGCACTCGTGCCCTCCTGACGCACCTCGACCAGAAGCCGGCCCGACTGTGCGCTACCGACCGTCCCGCGGTCCATGCCGTCTCTCTCCCGACCGTCGTCGCTGTTGATGGACGCCCTCGAACATTACGCCTTCCTCACACCCCTTGACACCCGAACAACCCCACTAATTCAGACATTTACCAACAGAACGCACTTGCGGTGGGCCGACAAAAGCGGGTAGGGCTAGAGGTACAGCCATTCGACACGGCCGGCTTCGGAGGCGCCGCACACCGTAGTGCACGTATTGGCATCGGCGGCCATATGCCGAGAACGATGGAGGACATCATGTCACCCCGGCTCGACGCATCGCAGACCCAGAGGGCGACGTCGGCACTCCCCCTGGAACGACCTCTCGACCACACCGACGACCTTGCCCCCCAGGACGGTCTCACCGAGCCCGAAGGCCTCGACGGCCTTCCGGAGATCCCCCCGTACGACGAGGTGGGAGCGGTGGACGCGCGGGCCCTGTCCAAGACGCTCTTCCAGCGGCTGGAGTCGCTCGAGGAGGGCACACACGAATACGCGTACGTCCGCAACACGCTCGTGGAACTGAACCTCGCCCTGGTGAAATTCGCGGCCTCGCGCTTCCGCTCGCGGAGCGAGCCGATGGAAGACATCGTCCAGGTCGGCACGATCGGCCTGATCAAGGCCATCGACCGCTTCGAACTCAGCCGCGGTGTCGAGTTCCCCACCTTCGCGATGCCGACGATCGTCGGCGAGATCAAGCGCTTCTTCCGCGACACGTCGTGGTCCGTGCGGGTGCCGCGCCGGCTGCAGGAGCTCCGCCTCGACCTGGCGAAGGCCGGCGACGAACTCGCCCAGAAGCTGGACCGCGCGCCGACGGTCGCCGAGCTCGCGGAGCGCCTCGGCATCTCCAACGACGAGGTCGTCGAGGGCATGGCGGCGTCCAACGCCTACACGGCGAGCTCCCTCGACGCGCAGCCCGAGGAGAACGACTCCGAGGGCGCACTCGCGGACCGCATCGGTTACGAGGACCACGGACTCGAAGGCATCGAGTACGTCGAGTCGTTGAAGCCCCTGATCGCCGAACTCGCGCCGCGGGACCGCAAGATCCTCTCACTGCGCTTCTACGCCAACATGACGCAGTCGGAGATCGGCGACGAACTGGGCATCTCCCAGATGCACGTGTCGCGATTGCTGTCCCGGACACTGGTGCGCCTGCGCAAGGGGCTGACCGTCGAAGAGTGACGGCCTCGATGTGACCGCTTCCGTCCGGTGCCCGCAAAGGCACCGGACGGAAGCGGTCAGCCCCTTGGAGGTCCCGGTCGCATCCCGCCGACTCACCGGCCGCCCCCGGTTACCCGGGGAAACCTCTTTCTCCACGGGCCTCGGTCCACCACTATGGTCACCCCCAAACTGGCCGGTACGTCAGGAGTGCGGCGAGCGGCGTCACCGGGGTGCGAGGAGGCAGGTGGATGGCTCGGGCCGACAGGACGGACAACGACGCCGAGGCCGAAGGCGGGACGTCCGAAGCGGACACGGGGGGCGCCGTGGCCATGGGCCCGTCCGACACACGACTGACCGAGTTGCTCCGTGCGGACACCGCGACCTCGTACCAGGCGCTGCAGGAACTGCGCAGCCGCCACCGCTCCCCGGTCCTCTCCTACGCACGACTGTGCACCACGAGCGAACCGGCCGCGCGACAACTGGCCGGGCAGGCCTTCACCCTCGCGGCCCGCGAGACGGCGCGCGGCATCGACCCGGGTGTCCCCTGGCGGCACCGGCTCCTGCTGCTGACCGTCCGGTTGGCCCGGTCGTGGGCCACGGACGAGCGGGCCGGCGGCCTCGACCCCGGTCTGCTCCTGGTGATGAACACGGCCGGCCCGGCCGGCCCCGTTCCTCCCATGCTCTCCGCGTTCCAGTCCCTGCCGTCCCGCGCCCAGGGCCTGATCTGGTACGGCGTGGTGGAGCAGGAACCCGTGAACAGGACGGCGGGATTCCTCGGGCTCAGGCGCGAGGACGTGGAGTACGGCACCGAACAGGCGCTCCAGGCCATGGGCCAGGCCTGTCTGAGGTCCCGTCTCGCCGCCTCGGACGATCCGCGTTGCGGGGACTTCCGGCGCCTGATCGAGGAGTCGGTCCGGCCCGACAACCCCCGTTTCAGTGCCGACCTGCACGCCCACATGGTGCAGTGCGCGCACTGCACGGCCGCCTACGAAGAACTCACCGCCCTGCGGGACGCCCCACGCACCGCACTGGCCGAGGGTCTGTTGCCGTGGGGCGGCACGGCGTACACCGAGCACGGTGTCAGCGAGCCGCACACCCACGCGCGTACGGCGGAGGCGACCTGGCCGCCGAGCCGCCGTCTCGCCCTGGCCTCGGCGGCCCTCGGCCTGACCCTGGCACCGCTGCTGGTCTTCCTGCTGTCCTCGGGCGACTCGCCGGACCAGCGCGCGGCGAGCTCGTCCGTCAGCACCCCGGCGGACCCGCCCGCCGTGACCGTCACCGCGACGGTCTCGGTGAGCCCCTCGGCCTCCCCGACGCCCTCACCCTCGCCCTCGGCCACCTCCAAGTCCCCATCGCCGACGAGGAGTTCGAAACCGCCGAAGCCGAGGCCGAAGCCCACTCCCACGGCACACGCGCCCAACGGCGCCTTCGCACAGGTCGTGAACGCCGCCTCGGGCCTGTGCCTGGAGGTCGCCGGCGACTTCGACAACGGCACGGACGTGGCCGTGGTTGGCTGCACATCCTCATCGAGCCAGCGGTGGCGCTTCGACTCGGAACGCAGTGTCCTTCAGTCGTCGGCCGATCCCGACTTCTGCCTGGACAGCCGCGGCTCCGTCGACAACGGCGTGGGCATCTGGCACTGCGACTCGGTCTACGGCCGCAACGGCCAGAACCTCCGCTTCACCGTGGACGACGACGGTGTCGTCCGCCCGGCGATCGCCGTCGAGACCGCGCTCACCCCGGACGGCGACGGCGGCCTGGCACTGCATCCGCTGACCGGGGACGCAGATCAACGATGGCGGGCTGGGGCCTTGTGACCGTGCCAGGCCGTCGCCGGCGTGCGAGCCCGGTCAGGCCACGCGGCTGCCGCGCCGCCACACTTCGGTGACGAGGGGCACACCCGGCCGGTAGGCCAGGTGGACATGGCTCGGGGCATCGAGGACCGCGAGGTCCGCGTATGCGCCAGGGGTCAGCCGGCCGACGTCCGTGCGGCGCAGGGCCTGGGCGCCCCCCGCGGTGGCCGACCAGACCGCCTCGTCGGGTGTCATCCCCATGTCCCGGACGGCGAGCGCGATACAGAACGGCACCGAGGACGTGAAGGACGAGCCCGGGTTGCAGTCCGTGGACAGGGCCACCGTCACGCCCGCGTCGAGGAGACGGCGGGCGTTCGGCCACTCGGCGCGGGTCGAGAACTCGGCCCCGGGCAGCAGCGTGGCGACCGTGCGGCTGTGCGCGAGCGCGTCCACGTCGGCGTCCGTCAGATGCGTGCAGTGGTCGGCGCTGGCCGCGTCGAGTTCCACGGCGAGCTGAACACCCGGGCCGTACGACAACTGGTTGGCGTGGACGCGCGGATGCAGGCCCTTCCGCTTGCCCGCCGTCAGAATCGCGCGCGCCTGATCGCCGTCGAAGGCGCCCTTTTCGCAGAAGACGTCGATCCACCGGGCGTACGGCGCGCAGGCGTCGAGCATCTCGCCGGTGACCAGGGCCACATAGCCGGCGGGGTCGTCCGCGTAGTCGGGGGAGACGACGTGGGCGCCGAGGTAGGTGACCTCGTCCGTGTGTGCGGCGGCGATGCGCAGGGCTCGCGCCTCGTCCTCGACGGTGAGGCCGTAGCCGGACTTCGTCTCGAATGTGGTCGTGCCCTGGCGAAGGGCCTCCGCCAGGTAGCGGACCAGGCCCGCCTCCAGCTCCGCGTCCGTCGCCGCCCGCGTCGCGGCCACCGTGGTGCGGATGCCGCCCGCCGAGTAGCTGCGGCCCGACATGCGGGCGTTGAACTCCTGCGTGCGGTCGCCCGCGAAGACGAGGTGCGAATGGGAGTCCACGAAGCCCGGGATCACCGCCCGGCCGCCGGCGTCGACCCGATGGTCGGTGGCGGGTGCTTTGCTCGACTCACCGGTCCAGGCGATGCGGTCGCCGTCGATGACGACGGCCGCGTCCTGGATCAGTCCGAGGGGGGACGTGTCACCGAGGGAGGGGTCGTTGGTGACCAGACTGGCGATGTTGGTGATGACCGTGCTGCTCATGGGTTCCTCGTGGGTGGCCGGGTTCGGGAGTCAGGCGCGCAGGGCTTCGACGGCGTCCGCCAGCGCCCGTGGGACATCCGGCAGGCGTGTGTGCGCCCCGTCGCGTACGACATGCCGTCCACCCACGACCGTATGGCGCACATCGGCCGCGGTCGCGGCGAACACGGCCGTCTCGGCACCCAGCCGCGGCAGCGGCCCCGCGGTCCTGACCGAGTCGAGCGCGATCGTCGTGAAGTCGGCGAGCGCGCCGGGTTCCAGGACGCCCGCGTCCTCCCAGCCCAGCGCCGTGTGCCCGTCGGCGGAGGCCGCCCGCAGCAGGGCCGCCGCCGTCCAGTGACCACGAGTGCGGGTGCGCAGCCGCTCGTTCAGCTCCATCGCGCGCGCCTCTTCGAGGAGGTCGATGACGGCGTGGCTGTCGGAGCCCAGCGAGAGGGGGGATCCGGCAGCCTGCAGGGCCACGGCCGGGCCGATGCCGTCGGCGAGGTCCCGCTCGGTGGTCGGGCACATGCAGGTGCCCGTGGAGCTGGACCCGATCAGCCGGATGTCGTCGTCCGTGAGGTGTGTGTTGTGGACACCGGTGGTGCGCGGACCGAGGACGCCGTGGTCGGCGAGGAGGCGCGTGGGGGTGCAGTCGTAGGCCTGTCGGCAGGCGTCGTTCTCCGCCGTCTGCTCGGACAGGTGTACATGGAGCGGCGCCCGCCGTTCCTCGGCCCAGCGCGCCACCGTCGCCAACTGCCCCGCGGGCACGGCCCGTACGGAGTGGATGGCGGCCCCGATCCGTACGTGATCCCGTTCCTTGAGACCCGAACAGCGTTCGGCCCAGGCTTCCGCGGTGCCGTCGGAGAAGCGGAGCTGGTGGCGGTTGGGCGGCTGCCCGAAGCCGGAGGAGAGGTAGGCGGTGTCGAGCAGGGTGATGCGGATGCCGGCCTCTGCGGCGGCGTCGAGGAGAGCCTCACCCATGGCGTTGGGGTCCGCGTACGGGGTGCCGTCCGCGGCGTGGTGCACATAGTGGAACTCGCCGACCGCGGTGACACCGGCGAGCGCCATCTCCGCGTACACGGCACGCGCGAGCGCGTGGTACGTCTCGGGAGTCAGCCGGTCGGCGAACGAGTACATGACCTCCCGCCAGGTCCAGAAGGTGCCGGAGCCGACCTGGACGGTGCCGCGCAGGGCGCGGTGGAAGGCGTGCGAGTGGGCGTTGGCGAGCCCGGGGAGGGTGAACCCGCGAAGGATCTCGGCACCGGGGGGCGGGGCATCGACGCCCGTGCGGACGGCGGCGATGCGGCCGTCGGACACCTCGAGGGCGACGCCCGTCTCCACGGCCGGGCCGAGCCAGGCGTGCTCCAGCCAGTACGTCCGCGTCACCTGCACACCAGCCCTTCCAGTACATCGGCGAGTGCGGCTGCCCCGGCCAGGCAGTCGTCCTCGGCGGCCTGCTCGGCCGGGGAGTGCGAGACGCCCGTGGGGTTGCGCACGAACAGCATGGCGGTCGGAATGCTCCCGGACAGGATTCCGGCGTCGTGCCCGGCACCAGTGCCCAGCACGGGCACGGTGAGTCCGGGATCCCCGTGCCGGCCCAGGATGCGGGCGAGCTCGTCGCGCAGGACGTGGTCGAACTCGACGACGGGGGTGAAGGACTCCCGGACGACGTCGAGGTCGACGCCGTGCGCGTCCGCGTACTCGCGGGCCGCCTTCTCGATCCCGCTCACGACGGTGTCGAGGCTCTCCTGGTCGGCGGCGCGGGAGTCGAGCCAGCCGCGGACGAGTGAGGGGATGGCGTTGACGCCGTTGGGTTCGACGGCGACCTTGCCGAAGGTGGCGACCGCGCCGGCGAGTGCGGCCTCGCGGCGGGCGGCGAGGACGGTCTCGGCGTACGACAGCATGGGGTCGCGACGGTCGACGAGCCGCGTGGTCCCGGCGTGGTTGGCCTCGCCCCGGAAGTCGAACCGCCACCGCCCGTGCGGCCAGATGGCGCTGGCGACGCCCACCCGGTCACCGCTGAGGTCGAGGGCCCGGCCCTGCTCGATGTGCAGTTCGACGAACGCGCCGATACGGCCGAGCCGCTCCGGGTCGGGCCCGATGGCGTCGGGGTCGTGGCCGGCGGCCTCCATGGCCTGCGGCAGCGTGACGCCGTCGCCGTCGGTCAGCCGGTGCGCCTGCTCGCGGGTGAGCTGTCCGGCGGCCAGCCGCGACCCGACGCAGGCGAGCCCGAACCGGGCGCCCTCCTCGTCCCCGAAGTTGACGACGGCGAGCGGCCTGCGGAACTCCACGCCCCGCGCGCGCAGCTCGTCGAGCGCCGCGAAGGACGAGACGACCCCGAGGGGACCGTCGAAGGCACCGCCGTCGGGAACGGAGTCGAGATGCGATCCGGTGACCACGGCGTCGCTCGCGGCGGGATCCCCGAGCCAGGCCCACTGGTTCCCGTTCCGGTCCACCTCGTAGGCGAGCCCGCGGCCCCGGGCCTGCTCCTCGAACCAGGCCCGGCATTCGGTGTCGGCCGAAGTCCAGGCGAAGCGGCGGTAGCCGCCGGAGGCGGAGCTGCGGCCGATCGGCAACAGCTCCGCCCACATGCTGTGGAAGGTCACGCGTCGTCACCTTCGCGCATCGGAACCCGCACGCCCCGCTCCGCGGCCACGGACTCCGCGATGTCGTATCCGGCGTCCACATGCCGGATGACGCCCATGCCCGGGTCGTTGGTGAGGACCCGGCGGATCTTCTCGCCGCCCAGCTTCGTGCCGTCGGCCACGGTGACCTGTCCGGCGTGGATGGACCGGCCCATGCCGACTCCACCGCCGTGGTGGATGGAGACCCACGACGCACCCGACGCCACGTTCACCATGGCATTGAGCAGCGGCCAGTCCGCGATCGCGTCGGAGCCGTCGAGCATGCCCTCCGTCTCGCGGTACGGGGAGGCGACGGAGCCCGCGTCGAGATGGTCGCGGCCGATGACGACGGGAGCGGCCAGGGTGCCGTCGGCGACCATCTCGTTGAAGCGCTCGCCGGCCTTGTCGCGCTCGCCGTAGCCGAGCCAGCAGATGCGCGCGGGCAGGCCCTGGAAGTGGACGCGCTCGCCGGCCAGCTTGATCCAGCGGGCGAGGGACTCGTTCTCGGGGAACAGATCCAGGATCGCGCGGTCCGTCTTCGCGATGTCGGCCGGGTCGCCGGACAGCGCCGCCCAGCGGAAGGGGCCCTTGCCCTCGCAGAACAGCGGCCGGATGTAGGCGGGGACGAAGCCCGGGAAGGCGAACGCACGGTCGTATCCGGCCAGTTGCGCCTCACCGCGGATCGAGTTGCCGTAGTCGAAGACCTCGGCGCCGGCGTCCATGAAGCCGACCATCGCCTCGACGTGCTTGGCCATCGACTCGCGGGCGCGCGTGGTGAAGCCGGCCGGGTCCTTGGCGGCGTAGGAGGCCATGTCCTCGAAGGCGACGCCGATCGGCAGGTACGACAGCGGGTCGTGGGCCGAGGTCTGGTCGGTGACGACGTCGATGGGGGCGCCCATGGCGAGCAGCTGCGGCACGAGCTCGGCCGCGTTGCCGAGGACGCCGATGGAGAGCGGACGGCGGGCGTCGCGCGCTTCGACGGCCAGCTGGATGGCGTGCTCCAGGGAGTCGGCCTTGACGTCCAGGTACCGGTGCTCGATACGGCGCTCGATGGCGCGCGGGTCGCAGTCGATGCAGATCGCGACGCCGTCGTTCATCGTGACGGCGAGCGGCTGGGCGCCGCCCATGCCGCCGAGCCCCGCCGTCAGCGTGATGGTGCCGGCCAGCGAGCCGCCGAACTTCTTGGCGGCGACGGCGGCGAACGTCTCGTAGGTGCCCTGGAGGATGCCCTGGGTGCCGATGTAGATCCACGAACCGGCGGTCATCTGCCCGTACATGGTCAGGCCGAGGGCCTCCAGACGCCGGAACTCCTCCCAGTTGGCCCAGTCGCCGACGAGGTTGGAGTTGGCGAGGAGCACGCGCGGGGCCCACTCGTGGGTCTGCATGACGCCGACGGGACGGCCGGACTGGACGAGCATCGTCTCGTCCTGCTTGAGGCCCTTCAGTGTGCGGACCATGGCGTCGAAGGAGCGCCAGTCGCGCGCGGCCTTGCCGGTGCCGCCGTAGACGACGAGCTTGTCGGGGTGCTCGGCGACCTCGGGGTCGAGGTTGTTCTGCAGCATCCGCAGGGCGGCCTCCTGCTGCCATCCCAGGGCGCTCAGTTCCGTGCCGCGCGGCGCTCGGACGGGGCGGGGTCCTGACATGGTCTGCCTCCTGAGGGACGGCCGCACGCGGCCGGGGGCGCGCGGGGACTGTTGCAGTGGTTATTCACATCCTGGCCATCTGAATAGAACTAGTCAATACGTTCTTGCGCCAGCGTGGCGACGGCAGGGATGTTTGGCTGGAGATATGACCACGGACGGTGACACGGGGACGGGGACGCGGTGGTGGACATGAGGGACATCGGGACGGTGCCCGCGAGCGGGGACGGGCGCCTTGACGACGCCGAGCGGGTGGCACGCCGGGACGAGGCCGTGCGCGGCGCCGTCGAGCAGGGGCTGCTGGGGCCGGACGCTCCCATCGTCGGCCTCCTGGACGTCGCCGGCATCCGGGACTCGGCGGCGGCGCTGCGGGCGGCCTTCGACGCGGTGGTCGCGCCGGGGACGCCGGTGATGCACGCCTTCGCCGTGAAGGCGACCCCGCTCGTACCGGTGCTGCGCCTGCTGCAGGCGGCCGGCATCGGCGCGGAGGTGGCGAGCGCCGGGGAGCTGGCCTTGGCCAGGGCGGCCGGAACAGCGCCGGAGCGCATCGTGCTGGACGCGCCCGCCAAGACGCCGGCCGAGCTGCGTCAGGCGCTGGAGCTGGGCATCGCCGTGAACGCGGACAACCCGCAGGAGCTGGAGCGGATCGACGGCCTCGTCCGCACGGCGAAGACGTCCTCCCCTCTTGGGATCCGGGTGAATCCGCAACTCGGAGCGGGCGCGATCGAAGCCCTGTCCACGGCGACCGCCACCTCCAAGTTCGGCGTGGCGCTGCGGGACGAAGGGGCGCGCGAGTGGCTGGTGCGTGTCTACTCCGAGCGGCCCTGGCTGACCCGGCTGCACGCCCACTCCGGTTCACAGGGCATCCCGCTCTCGCTGATGGCGCGGGGCGTCACGGAGACCTACGCGCTCGCCGAGGAGATCAACCGGCGGATCGGTCGACGCCAGATCGACACGATCGACATCGGCGGCGGACTTCCGGTGAACTTCGCCTCGGACATGACGACGCCGACGTACGCCCAGTACGCACGACTGCTGGCCGAGGCGGCACCCGGGCTCTTCGACGGGCGGTACGGACTGGTCACGGAGTTCGGGCGTTCCCTGCTGGCCAAGCACGGAACCGTGGTGGCGCGAGTGGAGTACGCCAAGCGCGCGGGCGGCCGGGCCGTCGCGGTCACGCACGCCGGTGTCCAGGTCGCCACCCGGACCGTGTACGCACCGGCGTCCTGGCCCCTGCGGATCCTGGCGTACGACGCGAAGGGACGCCCCAAGGAGGGGCCGGAGGTGGTGCAGGACGTGGCGGGACCGGCATGCTTCGCGGGCGACCTGCTGGCCGAGGGGCAGACGCTGCCCCTGCTCGAGCAGGGCGACTACGCGGCGGCGCCGGACACCGGGGCGTACTACTTCGCCCACCACTACGCGTACAACTCCCTCATCCGGCCCGGGG
Organism: Streptomyces chiangmaiensis; assembly: GCF_036281785.1. NCBI lineage: Bacteria > Bacillati > Actinomycetota > Actinomycetes > Kitasatosporales > Streptomycetaceae > Streptomyces > Streptomyces chiangmaiensis. The sequence goes on from NZ_JAYWVC010000007.1 coordinate 11,970, forward strand.
TGTACGGCTATGCGCCGGGCGAGGGCGGCGGAATCCGGTTCGCGGTCGTACGGGAGCCGCAGACCCTCGAGGAGGTCGTGGCGGAGTCGGGCGGAGCGCACGCGGGCGCGCTCACGGCGCTCTGAGAAATCACACGGCCCGCCCGCTCCCCGCGTGCCGCACGAGCTCGGCGGTCCGGCGGCGCGCCCCGCCCGGGGCCGCGTCGCCGGCCGCGATGCCGGTGCTGCGGTAGCCCTTGACGGGCTTGCCCGCGGGCGCCCCGCCGCGGCGGCCGAGCCAGTCGACGCGCACCCACAGCAGAACGTCGTCGGCGCGTTCGCGACGGCCGAGCCAGGCGGCCTTCAGCCGCAGACCGGCGCCGGTTCCGGCGAGCAGCATGCCGCCCGCGGCCGGTACCGCGAAGGAACTGCCGATCGCGGCGGCGAAGGCGGCGAGCAGCCACCGACGATGCCCGCGCCGCCAGATGCGGGCGGTGACCGCGCGGTCCTGCAGCACGTCGTACTTGCCGGCGCGGGCGGCCCCGCGGGCGAGGGCCGCGTACCGCTTGCGGCGGGCGAGCGCGACGACCGCGGTCGCAACGACGAACAGCGCGGCCCCGGCCGTCACTCCGATCCGGCGTCCCGTCAGTCCCGGCACCAGCACACCGATGCCGGCCGCGAACACCCCCAGCCACCACAGCGGTGCGGCTCCGGCCCGTGCGACGACCGCCACCCGTGCCAGTCCCTGTCCTCCGCGCGCCACGTCCAGCCTCCCGTCTCACCCGGTGTTGCGTATCGGTCCGCGCAGGCTAACGAGCAAACGTGAGACGAGTCTGAAAAAAGCCGCACCCCCGGCGCGGACGGTCGGCCCTCCGGCGGGTCTACTCCACGAACAGCCCCCGGGCCGCCGCCTGCGCATCGAACTCCTCCAACCGCGCCTGGGCGTCGGGCAGGTCGTCGCACATCGCCTCGAGCAGGACCCGGCCGAGCAGCATCGGCGCGCAGGCCGTGTCGAAGGCGAGCCCCGTACCGACGGCGGCCGGCAGCAGCAGGTCCGAGACCTTCGCCACCGGCGCGAAAGCCGAGTCGGCGACCGTGACCACGGTCAGGCCCACCCCCTTGGCGTACGCCAGTGCGTCGACGACCTCGCGCGGGTGGCGCGGCAACGCGAAGCACAGCAGGGCGCTCGCACCCGCCCGTACGGCCGCGTCGATGCGGTCGTCGAGCATCGTGCCGCCCTCGTGCAGAAGCCGGACGTCCGGGTGGACCTTCGCCGCGAAGTACGCGAAGCCGAACGCCTGGGAGGCGGCGGCCCGCAGACCGAGGACGGGCAGCGGGCGTGAGGCCGCCAGGATCCGTCCGGCCCTGGCCACGGGCCGCGGATCGGCCAGTATCTCGGCCAGGTGCTTGAGGTTCTCGATCTCCGCCTCGACGGCCTGCTGGTACTCGTTGTACGCACCCGCATCCGGTGCCGGTTCCACGGGGGCGACCTCACGCAGGTGCTTGCGAAGCGCCGGGTAGCCGTCGAACCCCAGGGCCACCGCGAAGCGGGTCACGGACGGCTGGCTGACGCCGGCGAGTTCGGCCAGCTCCACGCTCGACAGGAACGACACGTCGGCGGCACGTCGCACCATGCTGTGCGCGATGCGCCGCTGGGTCGGTGTGAGCCGGCGCCCCTCGAAGAGTGCCTGCAGCCGTGCGGCAGGGCTGTCGGTCACGCTCATGACGTGCTTCCCCTCCAGATGTCGGTGAACCGGTCGAGCAGGTGGGCCGCCGCCGTCACGTCGTCCGTGAGCGGCCGGTCGGCCAGGTCACCGTCGAGCACCGACTCGGCGAGCTCCAGCGCCCGGCCCACCGGAAGCTCCGGCTCGGGCTTCAGGCCACGCAGGTGCAAGGCCCGTACGGCAGCCACGAGTTCGCAGCCGACCACCAGACGGTACGCATAGCACGCACGCAGCGTTTGACGCGCGGCGAGGGAGGCGAAACTGGCCTGTTCCTCGACGCCCCGGGAGAGTACAGCGTGTCCGAGCGACGCGGGTGCGGAGAACGCCCGCAGATCGCCGAGGGCGGCTCCGGCGGCGTACTCGAGGATCATCACGCCGGAAGAGGCGGGCTCGTGGTCGGCGAGGAAGGGGCGCAGACGCGTGTAGGCGGGTTCGTTCAGCGTCGAGAGGCGGGAGGTGGACAGTCGTGCCACCTGCGTCACGGCCAGGCGGAAGTGGTCCAGGGCGAGAGCGAGTTGGGCCTGGTAGAAGCCGCCGTGATGGTAGGCGGCCATGTCCTCGGGCGAGATCAGCGGATTCTCGGCGGCAGCGTTGATCTCGATCGCGAGGACCTCCTCCAGCGCGTCCGCCGCGTCGTGTGCGGGGCCGTGGATCTGGGGCAGGCAGCGGAAGCCGTACGGGTCCTGGATGCGCCCGAGCGGGGGTGTGGGGCGGTCGGCCGCGCCGATCAGCCGCCGCATGCGGCGGGCGACCTCGGCGGAGCCGCGATGCGGCCGGGCGGCGTGCACGGGAGCGGCGTACGCCTCGTGCGAGCCGTCCACCGCGAGCAGCGAGAGCGCGGCAACCACCTGGGTGGCGCCGACCAGACCCCGCAACTCGTGCAGCGCGAGCGCTGCCTGGCCGAGGGTGAGGGCGTTGCTGCTGATGAAGGCGAGGGCGTCGTTGTTGTCGAGGGGCTGGGGCTGCGGTGCCCCGCTGCCCTTCCAGGGGTGCTCCCCGGCGAGCGCGAGGCCCGCCTGCGCCAGCGCGGCGATGTCGCCGGTCCCCACCGACCCGAACTCGTTGACGACCGGATACGCCCCGCTCTCCAGTGCCTCGCACAGCGCCGTGATCACGCTGGGGCGCAGCCCCGCGCCGCCCGCGAGCAGCTGATTGGCCCGGACCGCCAGCATCGCACGGACCTGCCGCGCCGGAAGCTCCTCGCCGATCGCCCCGGCGTGGCTGCGCAGCAGGCGCAGGCCGTGCCCGGCAGCGGCCTCCGTCGGCACGTCCTCGGTGCGGTTCGCGCCGACGCCGGTGGAGCGGCCGTACACGCGTCCGGTCGCCGCGATCTGCCGGGCGGCGTCCCAGGAGTCCTCCACCCGCTTCATGGCCTCGGTGCCGAGGACCGGCCGCGCGGCGCCGTCGGCGAGGCGCACGACGTCCTCCACACCCAGTCCGACGCCGTCGAGGATCACCAGGTCGGAATGCGCGGGGCCCGGCGTGTCCACGATCCGAGACGACATCAAGCCCAAACTCCCCTCAAGCCGGACATCTAATCTTGTTCTCCGGTCATCTGTTACCTCGCATTAACGTCGAGGCGTTGACAACCTATTCACACACCAAGAACTCTGCATGACGTTATACAGCCGGGCAAGGGACATCTCATGATCCAATTCGATGCGGTCCACAAGCGTTTCCCCAACGGCACGACAGCGGTCCACGACCTCTCCCTGGAGATGCCGGAAGGTGGTGTGACCGTCCTGGTCGGGTCCTCCGGCTGCGGCAAGACGACCACCCTGCGGATGGTCAACCGCATGGTCGAGCCCACCTCCGGCACCATCCGGGTCGGCGGCCGGGACGTCACCCGGCAGGACGCCGCCGAGCTGCGCCGTTCCATCGGCTATGTCATCCAGCAAGGGGGCCTCTTCCCGCACCGAACGGTGCTCGACAACATCGCCACCGTGCCCCTGCTGCTCGGCTGGAACCGCAGGAAGGCGCGGGCGCGGGCGGCCGAGCTGCTGGAGACCGTCGGTCTCGCCGCCGACGCGGGCAAGCGATATCCGCACCAGCTCTCCGGCGGCCAGCAGCAGCGCGTCGGTGTCGCCCGCGCGCTCGCCGCCGATCCGCCCGTCCTGCTGATGGACGAGCCGTTCGGCGCCGTCGACCCGGTGGTGCGCACCCAGCTCCAGGACGAACTGCTGCGCCTGCAGAAGGAGCTGAACAAGACCATCGTCTTCGTCACCCATGACATCGACGAGGCCGTCCGCCTCGGCGACCGCATCGCGGTCTTCCGCACCGGCGGGCATCTGGTGCAGTGCGCCGCGCCCGAAGAGCTGCTGGCCCGCCCCGCCGACGACTTCGTGGCCGAGTTCCTCGGCGCCGAGCGGGGCCTGAAACTGCTCTCCCTGAGGACCCTGGGGGCCGTCCCCCATGGCCCGGCCCCCGAAGGCGGCACCTGGACCCTCGTCCTCGACGGGGCACGCAAGCCCCTGCACTGGCGTTCGACGGACGGCGCCGAAGTCCCCGTACGACCGCTCAGGGACACCGACTCCCTGTTGTCGGCGCTGAACGAGTCCGTCGCCTCCCCCACCGGTCTGATCGTCCGAGTCGACGCGGAGGGAGTGCTCATCGGCGTCTCGTCCCGCGACGACATCCACGAGCACGCCAGCCGTGCCCATGCGGAAGTGGGCGTGGCGGCATGACCATCGACTGGTCCTGGATAGCGGACCACACCGACGACCTCACCTCCCTGACCCTCTCCCATCTCCAGGCCGCCCTCACCGCCGTCTTCCTCGGACTGCTGATCTCGCTCCCCCTCGCGGTGATCGCGCACCGTGTCCGCCCCCTGCGTGGCTTCCTCCTCGGCGCCTCGAACGTCCTGTTCACCATCCCGTCGATCGCGATCTTCGTGCTCCTGCTGCCGGTGAGCGGTCTGACGCGCACCACGACCGTGATCGGCCTGACGGTCTACAGCCTGGTGGTCCTGCTCCGGAACACGGTCGAGGGCCTCGACTCGGTCCCCGTGCGGGTGAAGGAGGCCGCGAAGGCGATGGGCGCGCGCCCGCTGCGCACCCTGCTGACCGTCGAGTTCCCGCTCGCCCTGCCAGTGATCATGGCGGGCGTCCGGATCGCGACCGTCATGTCGATCTCGCTGGTCTCGGTCGCGACCTACATCGGCGACGGCGGCCTCGGCCAGCTCTTCACCGACGGCTTCCAGCGCAACTTCCCGACCCCGGTGATCGTCGGAGTGGTCCTCACCCTCCTGCTCGCCGTCGTCGCGGACGCGCTGCTGGTCGCCCTCCAGTACGTCCTCACCCCGTGGAAGAGGCGGCGAGCCTGAGATGTACGAACTCTTCAAGAACCTCGGCGCATGGCTGGTCAGCGGGTCCCAGTGGTCCGGCCCGGACGGCATCGCCCACCGCCTCGCCGAACATCTCCAGTACTCCCTGCTGGCCACGCTCATCGCGGCGGCCATCGGCCTCCCGCTCGGCCTGCTGATCGGCCACACCGGCAAGGGCGCGTTCCTCGCGATCAACCTCGCGTCCTTCGGCCGCGCCCTGCCCACTGTCGGCCTCGTGGTGCTGGTCTTCCTGGCCGGCGGCCTGTCCATGCTGCCGGTGTACGTCGCTCTGGTCGCCCTCGCGGTCCCCGCGATCGTCACCAACACCTACGCGGGCATGACCGCCGTCGACCCGGACGTGAAGGACGCGGCGCGGGGCCAGGGCATGCGCGGCCACCAGGTCCTCTTCCAGGTGGAGCTGCCGCTCGCCCTGCCCCTGATCCTGACGGGCCTGCGCCTGGCACTGATCCAGGTGGTCGCGACGGCCACGATCGCCGCCTACGTCTCCTTCGGCGGACTGGGCCGCTACGTGTTCGACGGCCTCGCCCAGCGCGACCTCGTCCAGGTGCTCGGCGGCGCGGTGCTGGTCGCCGTGGTCGCCGTCGTCCTGGACGTGGCCCTGTCCTGCCTCCAGCGCTTCCTCTTCCTCCCCCACGCTCGAACGAACTCGCACGGGGACACCCCCACCCGCACTGCCTAGGGATCGAAGAATGAATCGACGTGCTCTCCTCGGCGGCCTGTTCGCCGCCGCCTCCGTCCCGGCGCTCTCCGCATGTGCGGGCGGCATCACCTCCCTCGACGGCCAGGGCGCCGCCACCGGTGGCGGAGGCTCCAGCAAGGGCGGAGTGACCATCGGCACCGCCAACTTCACCGAGAACCAGGTGCTCGGCTATCTCTACGCGGCCGTGCTGAAGGCGGCCGGCGTGGAAGTCACCGTCCGTCCCAACCTCGGCACCCGGGAGATCGTCATCCCCGCGCTCAAGAGTGGCGACATCGACCTCCTGCCCGAGTACCAGGGCGCTCTCCTCAACTACCTCGACCCGAAGGCCACGCCGACGGAGGAGGGTGCCATGCAGAACGCCCTCACCCTCGCCCTGCCGACCGGTCTGCAGGTCCTGCCGTACGGCACGGCGGAGGACTCGGACGCCTTCGTCGTCACCCGGGAGACCGCGCGGACGTACGGCCTGGCCTCCCTCACCGACCTGAAGAAGCAGAACGGCAAGCTGGTCATCGGGGCCGCTCCCGAGGTGAAGAAGCGCCGGGTCGGCGCGGTCGGCCTGAAGGACGTGTACGGCGTCGAGTTCAAGGAGTTCAAGTCGCTGGACTCCGACGGCCCGCTGGTCAAGGGCGCCCTGAAGAAGGGCGACGTGGACGTGGCGAACCTCTTCACCACCGACACCGACATCGAGGCCAACGACTGGGTGGTGCTCTCCGACCCCGAGCATCTGATCCCCAGCCAGCACATCGTCCCCCTCATCGCCGACCGCAAGGCCGACGACACCGTCCGCAAGGCCCTCGCCAGGCTCGGCAACGTTCTGACCACCGCCGATCTCACCGAGCTCAACCGCCAGGTGGACAAGGACAAGAAGGACCCGGAGGACGTGGCCGACGCGTACGCGAAGCAGCACGCACTGCTGAAGTAGCCGGAGGGCCGGGACCTGGAGCAAACACCTCGAGCGCACCCCCGGGTAAGAGGGGGGGTATCCCCAGTGCGCCTGGAGCCCCGGCTCCTTAACGTGCTCCGTATGACCGGTATGGACGCACAGCACGCCGACCTCAAGAAGGAACTCGACGCCACGCTGCAGGCCCGCAGGGAACTGGGCGAGGAGTACGAGTCGGCGCTGGTCGACTCCTTCCTGGAGAAGGTCGACCAGCGCATCGACGGTGCGATCGACCGCCGGGTACGGCGTCAGCTGGCCGAACAGCAGATGGTGGTGGCGCGCGGCGCGCGCTCGCCGCGGGCGACGGACTCCTGGGGCGAGCGCTTCGGCTTCGGCATCGTGTCGCTGGTGCTCGCGATCCCGCTCTCGGCGATCGGCGGCGGCGTCGCACACCTGCCCGGTCTGCTGATCACCTGGGTGGGCATCGTCGGCGTCAACGCCGTGCAGGCCGTCCGCACCAACCCCGGCCGCTTCCGCCGTCGCCGCACGTCTTCGCAGGACGGCGGCTGGGAGGACTGATCGCGGGTCGCCGCGGACCGGACGGCGTCGCTCGGTGATCCGGGGACCGACCGGGCGTTCCCGCCGGTCTCCTGCCCGCCGCGGCGGAGATCGGCCACCACGACGGTGACCGCCTGTGACGACGCCGGCCGGCCCACCGCCGTCGGGGCGGGAAGGCCGGCCGTGAAGGATGTGCGCGGGGACCGCCGCACCCCCGTGACCGGGGGGCGGGACGACGGCGGTCCCCGCGAGGGACGCGGGCCGGGTCAGGGCCGGGCTTGCGCGTCCGTGGCGTCCATGGAGGTCCGGGAGCCGCTCCGGAGGTCCCTGGCGCCGTTTCGGTTGCCGGCCGGGACGGGGAGCCTCGCCCAGTGCTCAACGCCTGGGAGGTACCCCCACCGCCCTGCCGACACCCACCAATGTGCCGGATCCGTGTTAAGCGGGTGCTGCGAGGACGTGACACGCTCGTACCACTTCCGAGAAACCCGTGCCGCCCCGCGTCACCGCACGTTCCCCGGCGACACGGCCGGTTCACCGGGTGTCCGCTACTGCTTTCCGCCCTTGGCCAGGAACGACAGCAGGTCCTGCCTGCTGACCACACCGGTCGGCTTGCCCTCGACGAGGACGATCGCCGCGTCGGCCGTGCCGAGCACCGACATCAGGTCCCCGACCGCCTCGCCGGAACCGACCTGCGGCAGCGGGGCGCACATGTGCTTCTCCAGCGGGTCGTCGAGCGAGGCACGCTTGGTGAACAGGGCGTCCAGCAGTTCACGCTCGACGACGGACCCCACGACCTCGGCGGCCATCACGTCCGGGTGACCGGCGCCCGGCTTGACGATGGGCATCTGCGAGACGCCGTACTCGCGCAGCACCTCGATGGCCTGCCCGACCGTCTCGTCGGGGTGCATGTGGACGAGGGACGGGATCGAACCGCCCTCCTTGTCGTTGAGCACGTCACCGACACGGGCGTTCGGGCCGGTGTCCTCCAGGAAGCCGTAGTCGGCCATCCACTCGTCGTTGAAGATCTTGCTGAGATAGCCACGCCCGCTGTCGGGGAGGAGGACGACCACCACGTCGTCGGGGCCGAGCCGCTCGGCGACCCGCAGCGCGCCCACGACCGCCATCCCGCAGGAACCGCCGACCAGCAGCCCCTCCTCCTTCGCCAGCCGCCGGGTCATCTGGAAGGAGTCCTTGTCGGACACGGCAATGATCTCGTCGGGGATCTCCGGGTCGTACGCCGTCGGCCAGAAGTCCTCCCCGACGCCCTCGACGAGGTACGGCCGCCCGGACCCGCCGGAGTACACCGAACCCTCGGGGTCGGCGCCGATGACCTTGACCTTGCCGCCGCTGATCTCCTTCAGGTAGCGCCCGGTGCCGGAGATGGTCCCGCCGGTGCCGACGCCCGCGACGAAATGGGTGATCTTCCCCTCCGTCTGCTCCCACAGCTCGGGGCCGGTCGAGTGGTAGTGCGAAAGGGGGTTGTTGGGGTTGGAGTACTGGTCCGGCTTCCAGGCCCCGGGCGTCTCACGGACCAGCCGGTCGGAGACGTTGTAGTAGGAGTCCGGGTGCTCCGGGGCCACCGCAGTCGGGCACACGACCACCTCGGCGCCGTAGGCGCGCAGCACGTTGATCTTGTCCGTGGAGACCTTGTCGGGGCACACGAAGATGCACTTGTAGCCCTTCTGCTGGGCCACGATCGCAAGGCCCACACCGGTGTTCCCGCTGGTGGGCTCGACGATCGTGCCTCCGGGCTTGAGCTCGCCGCTCTGCTCGGCCGCCTCGATCATGCGCAGGGCGATGCGGTCCTTCACCGAACCGCCGGGGTTGAAGTACTCGACCTTCGCCAGCACGGTCGCCTTGATACCGGCGGTCACGCGGTTGAGCCTCACCAGCGGGGTGTTGCCGACCAGGCTGATCATCGAGTCGTGGAATTGCACCGTTGTCTCCGGTTGCTGCAAAAGAAGTGGTCCTGATGGTGCCGCCAGCGTAAGCGTTCCGGCGTCCGTACCGTCGGCAAGCGCGGGCCGTCCCGGGCGTTCACGTCCGGTTGAGATTGGACGACGGGGCGTACGGGGCAAGCAGAGTTTGTACGGCTACGAGGAGGTGGCGGCGACGCATGTCGAGCATGTCGAGGGCGAGGGTGGCCCGGCGCATCGCGGCGGGCGCTGCGTACGGCGGCGGAGGTATCGGTTTGGTCGGTGCGGCCGCCGTCGGGCTGCTGGTCGCCGAGGTGCAGATGGCCAAGCGCCATGTGGGCAACGGCCACAGCCCGTCCCCGCCGAGCGCGGACGGGCTGTACGGGCGCGGGTACGAGGGATCGGCGCTGAGACTGATGATGCTCGGCGACTCCACGGCCGCCGGACAGGGGGTGCACCGCTCCCGGCAGACGCCGGGGGCGCTGCTCGCCTCGGGTCTGGCAGCGGTGGCGGAACGCCCGGTGGAACTGCGCGTCGTGGCGCTCCCGGGGGCGCAGTCGGACGACCTGGACCGCCAGGTGGGGCTGGCGCTGGAGGACCCGGACCGGATTCCCGACATCGGCGTGATCATGATCGGCGCGAACGACGTCACCCACCGGATGCCCGCGACGCGCTCGGTGCGCCACCTGTCGTCGGCCGTACGCCGGCTGCGCACGGCCGGCGCGGAGGTGGTGGTGGGCACCTGCCCCGACCTCGGCACGATCGAACCGGTCCAGCAGCCCTTGCGCTGGCTCGCGCGCAGGGCCTCCCGTCAGCTGGCCGCGGCCCAGACGATCGGGGTCGTCGAGCAGGGCGGCCGTGCGGTGTCGCTGGGTGACCTGCTCGGCCCCGAGTTCGAGGCGAACCCGCGTGAACTCTTCGGCCCCGACAACTACCACCCCTCGGCGGAGGGCTACGCCACGGCGGCGATGGCGGTCCTGCCGACGGTCTGCGCGGCCCTGGGCCTGTGGCCGGCGGAGGAGGAGCGCCCGGACGCGTCCCGCCGCGAGGGCTTCCTGCCGGTGGCCCGCGCTGCGGCCGAGGCCGCGTCGGAGGCGGGCACGGAGGTCACGGCCGCGATGCCGACGGGCCCGCGGGGCCCCTGGGCTCTCCTCAAACGGCGCCGTCGCCGTCGCCTGCCCACCCCGGACGCGACCCCGGCCACGGCCCCCGAGCCGACCCCCTGACCCGCACGCTCCCTCGCCCTGACAGGGGTCGTGGCCCCTCTCCCCCGGGAGGGGGGCCACGGCAGGCCGGCGTCCAGCGCCGCCTGTGTACGGGGCGCATGGGCACGGCCCCCGGGCGGCCGTCCACCCGGCTGCGTGCCGTGGCCCGGGCACGCCGCCGGAGCCGCGGCGAAGGGCCACGCTCCGGTCCCGGGCCCGCCCCTGCGCGGATGCCGGAGTCCCTCCGGTGCGGAAACGCCGGGGCCGGACACCGATGTACCCATGGACCGCTGTTCAGCCCAGAGACCGGGACGACGACCGCCCGCACCGCCACCGGCCGACCCTCCGGTGAAAAAGCAAGCGCTTAGAAAAGTGCGGCCCGAGTCACACCCCGGTTTCCGTGACCTCCACCGTACGTACGGGTAGCTTCCCCCACAGCCCTGCCTCCCTCGTGCAATGGAGCCGTGATGCCCGAAGCCGTCATCGTGTCGACCGCCCGCTCGCCCATCGGCCGTGCCTTCAAGGGCTCCCTGAAGGACCTCCGCCCGGACGACCTCACCGCCACCATCATCCAGACCGCCCTGGACAAGGTCCCCGCGCTGGACCCCAAGGACATCGACGATCTGATGCTCGGCTGCGGCCTGCCCGGTGGCGAGCAGGGCCACAACCTCGGCCGCATCGTCGCCGTGCAGATGGGCATGGACCATCTCCCGGGATGCACCATCACCCGTTACTGCTCCTCTTCCCTGCAGACCTCCCGCATGGCCCTGCACGCCATCAAGGCCGGGGAGGGCGACGTGTTCATATCCGCCGGCGTCGAGATGGTCAGCCGCAGCGTCAAGGGCACCTCCGACGGCCTCCCCGACACCCATAACCCCCTCTTCGCGGAGGCCGAGGCCCGCACGGCCGCCGTCGCCGCGTCCGAAGGCGCCGACTGGCACGACCCGCGCGAGGACGGCCTTCTTCCCGACCCGTACATCGCGATGGGCCAGACCGCCGAGAACCTCGCCCGGCTGAAGGGCATCACCCGCGAGGAGATGGACGAGTTCGGCGTCCGCTCGCAGAACCTCGCCGAGCAGGCCATCGCCAAGGGCTTCTGGGAGCGCGAGATCACCCCGGTGACGCTCCCGGACGGCACGGTCGTCAGCAAGGACGACGGTCCGCGCCCCGGCGTCACCATGGAGGGCGTGGCCGGCCTCAAGCCCGTCTTCCGCCCCGACGGCCGCGTCACCGCCGGCAACTGCTGCCCCCTCAACGACGGCGCCGCCGCGGTGATCATCATGAGCGACACCAAGGCCCGGGAACTGGGACTCACGCCGCTGGCGCGGATCGTCTCCACCGGTGTCTCCGGGCTCTCGCCCGAGATCATGGGCTACGGCCCCGTCGAGGCCAGCACCCAGGCTCTCAACCGAGCCGGCCTCACCATCGACGACATCGACCTCGTCGAGATCAACGAGGCCTTCGCCGCCCAGGTGATCCCCTCCTACCGCGACCTCGGCATCCCGCTGGACAAGCTGAACGTCAACGGTGGCGCCATCGCCGTCGGCCACCCCTTCGGAATGACCGGCGCCCGCATCACCGGCACACTGATCAACTCCCTCCAGTGGCACGACAAGCAGTTCGGCCTGGAGACGATGTGCGTCGGCGGCGGCCAGGGCATGGCGATGGTGATCGAGCGCCTCAGCTGACCCCGTGCAACGGCCCGGAGCCTCTTCCATCAGGGCTTCGGGCCGTTTTGTGATCCAATCTCCCCCAGGATGTGACCTATCTCCCCCTGAATGAAATTTACGCAGGTCACAGCCGTTTCATGAATGAACCTGACGGCCGGGCTCCTGTCCGTTTCGTGACGTTACGCACTGACAACTGGATAGTCCACCCTTCAAGCTGATGTAGGAAGTCGAGGGTCGACTTTGAACCGGGAGTACGTCAGTGAGCGCCATGCCGATAGCTCTGCTGCTCACCACGTCCGCCGCCGCGGGCGTGGGCGTCGCCGTCCTGTACAGCGTGCGGGCGCTGCACCGGCAGCTCGCGGCCCTGCGGACCGAACTCGCCGAGAGCCGCTCCGCGCAGGTGCGCGGTGCCGTGCCCCCCGCCCGCTCCACCGCCGACGCGCAGGAGATACGCACGGCCGTGGCCGAGGCCCTCGCCGAGGAGCGGGAGCGCGAGCTGGCCGAGGCGCGCGCCTTCTGGGCCGCGCAGGAGGCCCGTGACATCGCCGACGCGCCCTCCCCGTTCGGGTTGCCCGACAACGACCTCCTCCTGCCCCGTCAGTCGGACTTCGCGGGCCTGGAACACGACAGCCTGGAGCCGGTGGCCGAGCCCACCGCCGACGAGAGCGAGTTCGCCGGTGGCACCTCCACGGACGGAGTCCTCGGCGGCGAGTCCCCGGAGTTGGCCGCCGCCCGCCGCCGCCACCCCTCGCACCCCGACTTCGTACCGGCCCCGTCCCCGGTCGTGAACGACCACGAGCGCATAGTCGCGCGCCTCGAGGAGTTGGCCGCCGCGCGGACCGAGCTCACCGACGTCCGCCCGGGGCCGCTGGGCACTCTCGACGTCTACGTCTTCGCGGACGGCACCACGCTGTGCATGACTCCGGGCCACCGCGAGACCGCGGAACGCCTGGCCACGGCCCTCGACGACGGCCAGGCCCCGGTCCTGCTGGGCGGCTCGGGCGTCTCGGGCGCGTACGCACTGACGTTCGCATGCGGCGACGAGACCGTCTACATCCTGGCGGACCGCGTCATCGCGTCGCTGTAACAGCGCTCGCGTCATCCCTGTGTGCCGGGAGTCACACCCCGGCGCGTTTCTGTGCCTCCCCCACGAGTGCCACGGCCTCGGCGAGTTGCGCCGCGTCTTTCAGGACGACCGCCAGGTCGTGTCCGGCGACCGTGATCTGGTCGGCCGCCGCGAACATGCCTGCGTCCGGCATCTCCCGGGGCTCGGCCGAGGGATCTTCGAGGAGCTGCGCACGGCGCGCCAACTCCCTGGCCAGAGCGAGTGCCTCGGCCGCCCCGCCTCGCTGCAGCCGGCTCTGTGGAGCGGCCCGCAAGCGGTCGGCGAAGTGATCCACTGCCTGGGTCAAAGGCGTCGTATCGAGCACGCCGCGAGATTACGCGTTGGGGCACGACTGTTGCCAACAGGCGAACGCTCAGGCACGGTGACTTGAAGGACCGGCTTCATCGAGTGCGTCCGGAGGCGCCGATGTCCCAAGTCTTCTCCGAGGAGACCCATCGCAATCTGCTCGCCCGCATCCCCCACTGCACCGGTCGTGAAGTGTCCGACTGGTTGCGAACCGTCGACGAAGGCCCCGCTCTCGGCTTCGAGGAGAAGGTCAGCTGGCTCCGGCACGAGCACAATCTCGCGTACGGCCACGCCAAGGCGATCATTCACGAGTACGACCTGAGGAGGGCCGCGCGCAAACTGCTCTGAGCGCGGACCACCGAACCCACATGCGATCAGGCATCACCACGACGAAGGGCCCGTGCACCCCGGCAGGGGTTCACGGGCCCTTCGTGACCTTCGGCGTCCCGCGCCCCGAAAGGGGCACGGGAGCGGTCAGTCGTTGTTACTGAAGATGGCGACCAGCCGCAGCATCTCCACGTAGATCCACACGAGGGTCATGGTCAGACCGAAGGCGGCCAGCCAGGCCTCCTCGCGCGGCGCACCGTAGGCGATGCCGTCCTCGATCTGCTTGAAGTCGAGGGTCAGGAAGAACGCGCCGAGCAGAATCGCGATGATGCCGACGATCGCGCCCAGCGGACCCATGCTGCGCAGCCCGCCGTCTTCGGCGACCCCGAAGGCGACCAGCAGCAGGTTGACCGCCATGACCACCAAGAAGGCGACGGCGATGGCGAGACCGATCCGGGCGTACCGAGCGGTGACGCGGATCCAGCCCGCCTTGTAGATGAGCAGGGTCGCACCGGAGACGGCCATCGTTCCGAGCACCGCCTGGAAGGGTGCGCCGTTCCACTGCGCGTTGTACATCTCGCTGATGACGCCCAGGAAGACGCCCTCGAAGGCGGCGTACCCGAGGATCAGCGCGGGCGAGGCGGTGCGCTTGAAGGACTGCACCATCGCCAGGACGAACGCGACGAGAGCGGAGCCGATCGCCAGGCCGTAGCTGGTGGACGAGACCGGCAGCAGAGCCCAGGCGAGGATCGCGCCCACGGCGACCGTGCCGAGCGTCATGGCCGAGCGCATGACGACGTCGTCCATCGTCATCCGGCCGGTGGTGGCCGGGGCCTGCGGCGGGGCCCCGTACTGCGTCTGCTGGGCGTAGGGGTTACCGGCCGCGTACGGGTTGCCTTGCGCGTACGGGTTGCCCTGCGTGCCGACGGCGGCTCCCCCGGCCTGCGGCGCGGTGTTGAAGCCCGCGTAGCCGTTGTCGCGGCTGAACCCCCGTCGCGAGAAGACCGGGTTGCTGCTCCTCATTTCACTCCTCCATGGCCACCCTGCGCGGCCTTGGCTCAAGAGTAATAGGTAGGCAAAGGATTGACCCTAATGCTTGGGGAGGATCTTTCCCTCGTCCTTGCGCGCAACACGCTACGCGGGTCCTTGATTCCCGGGGAGGACCCACCCCATCCCATGACCAACCTGGGACAGAGTCGAGACCGGCCACTGATCCCGCGGACGGCAAACCCTCGGTCGACCCGGTGGCCGCCCATCGGCCGTTCGGGGGATCAGCGGGCGTCGCTCCCGCCGCGGAAGGTCACTCCAGCGGGAACCCCGTGTAACCGTCGGCGAGGTCCGTCTCGGCGGCGCGCGAGGCGGTGAGCCGTGCCAGGCGGGCCAACTGGATGCGCTCGTCGAACGGTGTGGCGTCCGGGGCGCGGTGCAACAGCGAGGTCATCTCGTAGGAGAACCGCTCAGCCTGCCACACGCGACGCAGACATGTCTCGGAGTACGCATCGAGCCGCTCGCTCCCGCCCGTCTCCCACCGGTGCGCCAGGGCCCGTGCGAAGGTGACGACGTCGCCGACGGCCAGATTCAGTCCCTTGGCACCGGTGGGCGGCACGATGTGCGCCGCGTCCCCGGCCAGGAACAGGCGTCCGTGGCGCATGGGCTCGTGGACATAACTGCGCATAGGAGTCACCGATTTGGACGTGATGGGCCCGCGGGTGAGCGTCCAGCCGTCGGCGGTCTCGAAGCGCCGCTCCAGCTCCGCCCAGATCTCGTCGTCGGACCATTCCCCGGCGTCCGTGCCGGCCGGCACCTGGAGGTAGAGGCGGGAGACGGACGGGGAGCGCATGCTCAGCAGGGCGAAGCCGCGTTCGTGGCGGGCGTACACGAGCTCGTCGTGCGACGGCGCGACATCGGCCAGGATGCCGAGCCAGCTGAAGGGGTACATGCGCTCGAAGACGCGGGACAGACCGGACGGGACCGCCTTGCGGGACACGCCCCAGAAGCCGTCGCATCCGACGACGTACGCGCACTCCAGGACGTCCTCACGGCCCTCGTGGCGGAAGCGGATCCGGGGCCGCTCCGTGGCCGCGTCCTCGACGGCGAGCGCCTCCCCCTCGAACAGCAGCGGTCCGCCCTCCTTCAGCTGGAGCGCGATGAGGTCCTTGCAGACCTCGGTCTGCGCGTAGACCATCACGGACCTGCCGCCGGTGAGGGCGGGTAAGTCGAGACGGTGGCGACGGCGCGCGAAGCGCAGTTCGATCCCGTCGTGAGGCAGCCCTTCACGGTCCATGCGCTCGCCCGCCCCTGCCGCCCTCAGCACGTCGACGGTGCCCTGCTCCAGGATCCCGGCGCGCTGCCGGTGCTCGACATAGGCCCGGTCACGGCTCTCCAGCACGACCGAATCGATACCCGCCCTGTGCAGAAGCCGCGCCAACAGCAGCCCCGCGGGCCCCGCTCCGATGATGCCGACCGTCGTACGCATCCCGACGCCCCCTTGTGACACACTAGTTCGTGTGGTGAAATTAAATTCACCTCACCTCGACCGAGTCTCCGACCGCAAGGGCCCGGTGTCAACGGTGCGGCCCCGCAGAACCAGGGGACGGCCGGGGGAGGCCGGCACCCCGGGCCCCGTCGGTGGTCGCCTGGTGGACGACATCCTGAAAAAGCCCCCGATGTCCTGTGATTACACACTGTGTTCGCTCAAGTCGACAGCGCGATGGGGCTGCGAGAGCATGGACGGGCACCGAAAGGCCACCCCCTGGTGGGGTTTGGCCGTCATCGGATGCGGAGCCCATGTGTAGGAAGCCGTCAGGGAGTTGTCCCGGCCCGACGGCTCCGGGCGGTGAGACCGCGCCGGTCAGGCGTGACACCGCCGCACCCATTCGCGCCCGTCCCCGTGTGTTCGAACCTCCCACCTGCATGTGGTCCCGTATGCCCCGAAGGGAAGGCAGAACAGTGAACGGACGTTTTCGTCTCGCAGCGTTGGCACCTCTCGCACTCTCCTCACTGGCACTCGGCTCACTGCCGCTCATGGCCGGATCCGCCCAGGCGGTGACACCCAAGGCCACATGTCATGTGACACAAGACGCCCAGAAACCCGAACGGTTCAACGTCGTCGGGACGGGCCTCACACCCGGGGCGGACGTCACCGTCGCGCAGGGCGGGCACAAGACCTTCTTCACGGCTACGGCCGAGGGCAAGCTCTCGAGCAACCTCACGATCGCGAGCACAGGCGGGACCGTGACCATGCAGGAGGAGGGCGGCCCCATGCTCACCTGCGGCACGGTCAAGCAGGCCGAGGAGAAGCAGACCCAGGACCAGTACGCCAAGGGCTACGAGGACGGCTTCAAGCTCGCCAAGGCCACCTGCAAGGCACAGGCACCGCAGGGCATCACCACCCTGGACCCCAACTACGAGAAGGGCTTCAACGCGGGCGCGGCCGCGGCGATCGCCAAGTACTGCTAGCAGACCCACGAGAACCGGCCCCGTTCCCGACGCCGGTCGGCGTCGGAGCGCATGAGTGAGCCGGTCGACAGTCGGCCGGTGGTGCACCGGACACCGCGCGAAGCGCGATGGGCGCACCACCGGCCCGACCCGAACAGGCGGCGCGGCAGCCGACGCTGAGCTGACGTCAGCCGAGCATCGGTGCCGCAGGCGGCGATCCGTCCCAGGGGGCGGGCGGCGCCGAGCGCGTTTCTCTTGTTGCCACGCATGGGCCGGTTCTGCGGAGCGGCCGGTCAGGAGCGATGAGGCGTAGTGCCGACGCCTCGAAGTCGAGGCGGGGCTCCGCCGGTTGTGTCTCCGTGGCCGTTGGCGCGTGCCGTGCTTCAGCGGCGGCGCAGACGCTTGTCGGTGATGGCCGGGGTGGGGTCGATGTAGAAGTCGTCCGGGTTGACGTCGCCGCCGGGCGGCACGATGGCGTCGATGCGGTCGAGGATGGCGTCGCCCAGTTCCACGTCGGCACCGGCGAGGAGATCGGCGAGCTGCTCGGGGCGGCGGGGTCCGATCAGCACGGAGGTGACGGCCGGGTGGGCGCGGACGAAGGCGACGGCGAGGTGGGCGAGCGGCAGCCCGGCCTCGGCAGCCAGGGCGGTGAGCTTCCGCACGGCGTCGGCCTTGGCCTGCACACCGGGCTTGGACAGGTCGAACATCTTCGTGCCGAGTCCGGCGTTGCGGTGCCCCGCGGTGGGGTCGGTGCGGCCGGAGAGCCAGCCGGAGTTCAACGGGCCGAAGGTCAGCACGCCCATGCCGTACCGCTGGGCGGTGGGCAGCACGCGGTTCTCCACACCGCGGGTGAGGATGGAGTACGGCGACTGCTCGGTACGGAAGCGGTGGTGGCCACGGCGCTCGGCCGTCCACTGGGCCTCCACGATCTCCTCGGGGGCGAAGAAGGAGCCGCCGACGGCACGGACCTTCCCGGCGCGGATCAGGTCCGACAGGGCGGCGAGGGTCTCGTCGATATCGGTGGCCGGGTCCGGGCGGTGCATCTGGTACAGGTCGATGTGGTCGGTGCCCAGCCGGCGCAGACTGTCCTCGACCGCCCGGCGGATCCACCGGGCCGAGCCGCCGCGCCGGTCGGGGTCCTCCCCCATCGGGAGCCCGAACTTGGTCGCCAGCACCACTTCGTCGCGGCGGCCCTTGAGGGCCTTGCCCACGATGTCTTCCGACTCCCCGCCGGAGTAGACATCCGCGGTGTCGATGAGGTTGACGCCCGCATCGAGCGCCGTGTGGATCATGCGGATGCTCTCGTCGTGGTCGGTGTTGCCCATCGCGCCGAACATCATCGCGCCGAGCGCGTACTCACTCACCGACATACCGGTACCGCCGAGAATCCTGCGCTTCATCGCAGATCACCTCCTGGTGCTTGTGATGGCACTGCTTGTGCTTGCACTCGAGCCAAACACGGCCGTCGGCCGGGGTGAGAGACCTGCTTGTACGGGGGGTCCAGCAGTGCCCCCTTCGCGGCTCGGCACCGGGGTCCGCCACATCTACGCTGGTCGCATGAGTCATGAGCCGAACGCGGAGCTGCGCGAATTCCTGCGCTCGCGCCGCGCGAAGATCACCCCCCAGGAGGCGGGCCTTCCACCGCATCCCGGCACACGGCGGGTGCCCGGCCTACGGCGCGAGGAGGTCGCCCAGCTCGCCGGCGTCAGCGTGGACTACTACGTCCGCCTCGAGCGCGGGCGCCACACAGGCGTCTCGGAGGCGGTCCTGGACGCCCTCGCACGCGCCCTGCGACTCAGCGATCTGGAGCGCACACACCTGTTCCGGATCGCGCGACCCTCCCGTGCCCGGCCCCGCCCACTGCCGCCGCAGCGCGTTCGCCCGGGCCTGCAACTGCTGGTCGACACCCTCACCCACGTCCCGGTCCTTGTCCTGGGGCGGCGCCTGGACGTGCTGGCCGGCAACCACCTCGCCCGGGCGCTCTACACCGACTTCGACGCGCTGCCCGCCCGTCGCCGCAACATGGCCTGGCTGCTCTTCCTCGACGAGCAGGTGCGCGCGCTGCACGCCGACTGGGAGGAAGCCGCCCGTGGAACGGTCGCCTCCCTGCGCCTTTACGCCGGACGCCACGCCCATGATCCGGCCCTGGCCGAACTCGTCGGGGAACTCTCGCTCCGCGACCCCGACTTCCGCCGCTGGTGGGCCGACCACGACGTCTTCCAGCGCACCCATGGCACCAAGCGCTACCACCACGCCCTCGTCGGCGACCTCGTCCTGGGCTACGAGTCCTTCACCGCCACCGACGACCCCGGCCAGACCCTCGGCATCTACACCGCCGAGCCCGGCTCCTCCTCCGAGGAAAGCCTGAAACTCCTCGCCAGTTGGAGCAGCCCCTCGCACCGGCCCGGCCGCTTTGAGGTTCCGCCACTCGGCTGAGCAGGATCTGCCCCGAGCGGGCTCGTGCCGCCACGGGACCTACCAGGTCTGCTCGGAGGCGCGGACGAGGACCTCGTTCACGGAGACCCTGCGGTCGCGAGTGACGACGTAGCAGACCGTGTCCACGATGTCCTCGGGACGCAGCATCTCCATCCCGGCCAACTGCTGATCCAGGACGTCGAGGCGGCCCGGTTCGGCCACCACACGCGCCACCGCGGCCGTGGCCTGTTCCTGCTCCGTGATGTCGGCGCCAACGGCGAGGGCCGTCCCGCCCTCGGCGCGGATCTTCCCGGCGAGCTCCTCGAGCCGGTGACGGCGCCGGGCGACCACCTCGACGGCGGCACCCTCGGCGGCCAGGCTCAGGGCGGTTGCCCCGCCGTTACCGCTGCCGGCACCGGTCACGAGGGCAACGGCGTTGTGCAGACGTGCAGACATCACTGACGCCTTGATTCAGATCGAGAATGGATCCCGGGCCGGTGACCGCGCGGACAGACAGGTCCGGGTCAGTGACGGCTCGGGGGTGTGAAGGGCCGTGCATCGACGCGCACTTGACCGGTAAGCGGGCTGCTCACGGGGCCCATGAGGGCGGTACCCGGGCGGGTGAGGCGCCGCCCGGTGCATCCGGGGGCTGCTCGGTGCGGGCCCACGGATGCGGGCTGTGGCCGG
The DNA here is from genome assembly GCF_036281785.1 of Streptomyces chiangmaiensis. Classification (NCBI taxonomy): domain Bacteria; kingdom Bacillati; phylum Actinomycetota; class Actinomycetes; order Kitasatosporales; family Streptomycetaceae; genus Streptomyces; species Streptomyces chiangmaiensis. The sequence continues at coordinate 32,222 of NZ_JAYWVC010000007.1, forward strand.
CGGCGGGCTCGCGGGTGCAGCCGGCGAGCGGGCGCAGCGCGTGGTCGGAGGACGGCTCGCGCTCGGCAGTGTGGTGGGGCGTCGTCAGGCGGTCGTGGTGGCGGCGGCCACGGTCATGTCGAGGGAGATCTGCCACAGGCGGGCCGCGCTTTGGGGGTCCACGGCGTGGGCGGCCACTCCCCGGCGGACACCGGGCCGGTGCGGGCCGGCCTCGTTGCAGTCCTCGAAGTACCGGCCGGTCACACCCTCGACCAGCGGGGAGGCGGCGAGCAGCACCGAGGTGGCGGCGCCCTGCTCGATGTTCTTCCAGGACACGTCGCTGCTGGTGGGGTCGAACGAGGTGGGGCTGTTGGAGATGTCCCCGATGTGGCGGCCGAGCCGGGTGCTGGTGATGCGGCCCGGGTTGAGGGCGTTCACGGTGATCAGATCGGACGCCCAGCGGCGGGCCGCCTCGACGGCGAACAGGACGTTGGCGGTCTTCGACTGGCTGTAGGCCGCCCACGGGTCGTAGGGGTGCTGCTCGAAGTCGATGTCGTCGAAGAGCACGTCGCCGTTGACGTGGCCGACCGAGCTGACGGCGACCATGCGTGCGCCGCGGGCTGCCGTCAGGGCGCCGTGCAGACCGGTGGCGAGGGCGAAGTGGCCGAGGTGGTTGGTGGCGAACTGCATTTCCCGGCCCTCCTTCGTCCGCTCCAGCGGCGAGGCCATCACACCGGCGTTGAGGACCAGGATGTGCAGCGGCCCCCGCCATGCCTCCACAAAGGCGCGCACCGAGGCCTGGTCGGCGAGGTCGAGCATCGCGGCGCGCACCGTTCCCGGGCCGCTCGCCGAGGCGATCTGCTCGGCGACCCGTGCGCCCGCGGCCAGGTCGCGGACGCCGATGGTCACCTCGGCGCCTGCAGCGGCCAGGACACGGGCGGTTTCACGTCCGATGCCGGAGGCTCCCCCGGTGACGACGGCACGGCGGCCGCTGAGGTCGATACCGGCCAGCACCTCCTCGGCGGTCGTCTGTGCGCCGAACGGGGTGGTGACGAGGTTGTCGGTCATAAGGCTCTCCCGGAAGCGGGTGGAATGGGGCGGCGCGTCCACGGCCGGTGGCGCGGAGGCAGGGGGCCGTCGTACGCTCATATCCGGAACTGGTTCCGGTTCAAGTTCGAGAGTAAGCGGAACTGGTTCCGCTTGCAAGTGCGGCAGGAAGGGAGTCGGGAGTGACCGGCCACGAGGGGGACACAGCGCGGCACCGCAAGCCGCTTCGCGCCGATGCGCAGCGCAACGAGGACAAGCTGCTGAAGGCCGCGGCGACCGCCTTCGCCCGCGAGGGAGCGGGCGCCTCGGTCAAGGACATCGCCCGCGCCGCCGGCGTGGGCGTCGGCACCCTCTACCGCCGCTTCCCCTCCAAGGAACTGCTGATCGAGGCGATCTACCGACAGGAAGTACAGCACCTGTGCGAGGCGGCGCCGCATCTCACGGCCACGCTGCCACCGCAGGACGCACTGCAGACCTGGATGGAGCGCTTCATCGACTTCATGGCCGCCAAGCAGGGCATGGCCGACGCGCTGGCCGTGGTACTGACCGACGACAGCGAGAAGCTGCACACCCGGGCCCTGCTCGCGGACGCCATCACCCACCTGCTCACCGCCGGAGAGGGCGGGCCGGTGGCGCGGCCGGGGGTCGATGCGCAGGACGTACTGATGGCCCTGGGCGGGATCAGCCTCATGGCCGCCAGCGAGGAACAGCGTGACCTGGCCACCAGGCTCATCGACCTGCTGCTGCACGGCATCGTGACGAGCTGACGCGATCGGGCGCCGCCGCGCCGGCAACTGCGTGGTACTCCCAGGGTCTCCACCTCACGGCCGTCGCGCCGCTGCGGCGCCCGCCACGCCCTCAGGCGAACTGGATGATGCTGGCGCCCCCGGCCAGCAGGCAGTACACGGCGAACGGGGTGAGAGTGCGGGTGGTGAAGTACCGGGACAGGAAGCGCACCGCGACGTACGCGGCGATCGCGGCGGTGAAGAAGCCCACGATCACCTGACCGTGAATGTGCGCACCCGCCGGCCCGGCCAGGCTCGGCAGCTTCAGCAGGCCCGCCGCCAGGATCACCGGAGTGGCCAGCAGGAAGGAGAACTTCGCGGCGTCCTCGTGATCCAGGCCGCGCAACAGCCCTCCGACCATCGTGATGCCCGACCGGCTGATCCCCGCCAGCAGCGCCAGAGTCTGGAACAGGCCGATGACGCCCGCCTCGCGATAGCTCAGGGTGTCCAGCTGTCGGTTCCCTGATTCCGCGGTGATTCCGGCTTCGAGGACCGCCCCGGGACCCGCGCTCACCGCTGCCCTGCGAGCCGCCGCCTGCCGTACTTCCGAACCGCGCCGCAGCCGCTCACCGACCAGCAGGATCAGCCCGTTGACGGTGAGGAACACCGCGGCTGCCAGCGGCTTGGCGAACAGGGTTCGGAAGGTGTGCTCCAGGGCCAGGCCGGTGAGGCCGACCGGGACGGTGGCCACGATCAGCAGCCAGGCGAGACGTTCGGCCGAGGTCTCGACCCGGCGGGTGCGCACCGTGCTGACGAAGGCGCGGATGATGCGGACCCAGTCCTTGCGGTAGAAGGCCAGCAGGGCCGCAGCTGTCGCCACGTGGAGGGCCACGATGAAGGCGAGGTAGGGGGAGCCTTCCGAGTTGCCGGTGGAGTTCTCGGTGACCAGGTGCCGCCAGGAGCCGCCGATCCAGGCCGGCACCAGCACGGAGTGGCCGAGGCTGGAGACCGGAAAGAGTTCGGTCACGCCCTGGAGGGCGCCGATGACAACGGCCTGGAGATAGGACAGTTCGGTCACGGGAATTCCTCGCCTGAGTTCGAGGTGGTGCGGTGGGCGCACCGAGTAGGCACATGACACACTCGGGGCCATGACATCTACGCGCGTGTAGAAGTTCTACACGAATGTAGAAGATGGACCGAGGGGTCTGCAACTCGTCCCGCGATGTCTCGGTTGCACCTGGCCACGCTCCGGGTGCCGGACTTCCGGAACGGCCACAAGGCCTGGCCAGCACAAATGACGCTCCGTCGCGTTCCCAAGGCCGGCGGCATCCTCGGCGTGGGTTGTGTGGAGCGGATGCCACCGGCACACGACGCCTGCCCGCAATGCCGTCGGGCACACGCACTGAGATTCGCACCGGCGCTGCCGACGGCGGCTGTCGCATCTTCGTGCGCAGTGCTCCCGCTCAGCGCCGGCGGCCGATCTCACGCGCAGGGCCGCAGCGTTCTGGCCCGACCTCTGATTGATCCTCCTTCGGTACGAGCGTCGCCGGGGACAGGAGGAAGAGGACTCGCTATCCCGCGCCGACGGCCTTCAGAAGGTGGTGGAGGTCGTGGGCGGCCTCGGCCGTGGCGAGCATCGCGGACGTCAGGACGGTTGCGGTCGCGGCGGTAAGTGCCGGGGAGAGCCCCAAAGGCGGGGCGAGCAGGGCGGCGACTCGGCGGGGAACCGGGCCGGCGGCCGCGAGCGGGCCCCGGCGGCCGAGGATGCCGAGGGCGGCGCGGCCGGCCCGCACCAGTGTGGGTGCGCCGTGCGCGGCAAGGGCGGCTTTGCCGACGGTGCGGGCCACACGCCTTCGGTCGCCGGTGGTAGCGGCCGCGCTCTCGTCGGCCCAGCGTTCGATGGTGTAGGTGACAGCTGTGGCGAGGGGGCGCAGCAGGGGGTTGGCGGCGGCGCCGAGCTGAGCCAAGGCGACGAACGCGTAGTGGTGGGCGCTCAGGTGGGCACGCTCGTGGGCGAGAAGGATGTCGTGCTCGGTCTCGTCGAGCGTGTGCAGCATGCCGGTGGAGACGACGACCAGGCCGGGCAGGCCGGGCAGCGCGAAGGCGTCCGGGACCTCATCATCGACGACGACCAGGCCGTCGCGAGCGGGCATGCAGGCGGCATCCAGCGTGGCGGCGGCGAGGCTGCGGGCACGGTGCCAGAGCATGCGGGCGGCCATGAGCACGGCTCCGCCGAGCAGCAGTCCGGCGACCAGGGCAATGGAGAGCTGGACGGGGTCGTCGTGCTGGGCGGTATGGGCCGACCAGTGGCCGAGGCTGGCCAGCTGGGGGATACGGATAAGACCGGTGACGGCCAGCAGCCCCAGGGAGATGATGCTTGCCGTTCCCAGGACCAGGGACGAGGCAGTGAGCAGCCACGTGGCCAGGCGCGGCTCACACCGCTCGGCCAGTGGCCGGGCGCCCAGCGGTGCGAAAAGACAGAACAGCAGCGGCAGGTAGACGGCGATGTGCATTCGGGCGGCCCCGTCTCACTGGTGCGAGCCGTGTTCGAGGTCCAGCAACTGGCGCAGCAGATCGGCGTCGGTGTCGGACAGTGCGTCGGCGAAGCGGGCGAGCACGGCTTCGCGGTCGGGCCGCTCCTCCAAGACGGAGCGCATGCGGCGGGCGGCGAACCCGGCATCGTCCGTCACCGGCGCATACGCATAGGCCCTCCCGCGCGGGGTGCGGGTGAGCAGCTGTTTGGTGTGCATCCGGGTGAGAATCGTCACCACAGTGCTGTAGGTGAGCTCAGCGCCGAGGAGCTCGGTGACCTCGCCTGGGGTCATGGCGCTGTCCGCCTGCTGCAGCAGTGCGAGGATCTCCGCTTCGCGTGCGCCGTTGGGCCGCTTGGCGCCCCGGTCGTGCGTGGTGTCGCGCATGGGGTTTGTCGTTCTCCCGCTCGTCTTCTACATTCATGTAGAACTTCTACGGCGGTGTAAATGCTGCCGTCTCCTGAGTGTGCCATGCCTCCTGCGCCGGAGACAGTCCCCGTCCCCCGCGATGGCCGCGTGGCCGGAAAGGAACCTGGGTGTTCCAGGCCCTCAATCCGCTGGATGCCACCTCGCTGCTGACGACGCTCGGCACCGCGGGCGTGTTCCTGGTGCTGTTCGCCGAGACCGGGCTGCTGATCGGCTTCTTCCTGCCCGGTGACTCGCTGCTGTTCACGGCCGGTTTGCTGTGCACGGCAACCCAGCACGGTGTGCATCTTTCGCTGCCCGCCGTGCTGGCCGCCGCGGCGGCCGGGGCACTGCTCGGCGCCCAGGTGGGCCATCTGCTCGGCCGTCGCGCCGGTCGGGCGTTCGCGGCCCGCACCCGCAACCGGCACCTGGCGAACGGGGTTACGCGGGCGGAGGAGCTGCTGTCCCGGTACGGCCACGGCAAGGCGATCGTGCTGGGCCGGTTCATCCCGGTGGTACGGACCGTGCTCAACCCCCTCGCCGGGATCGTGGGCGTGCCCACCCGCACCTTCGCGCTGTGGCAGGCGGCCGGCGGGCTGGTGTGGACGGCGGGCCTGGTCCTGGCCGGATACGCCCTCGGGTCGAGCATCCCGAACGTCGACCACTACCTGCTGCCCCTGGTCGGGCTGATCGTCGTCGTCTCCCTGCTGCCGCTGGCCCTGGAACTCCTGCGTGCCCGCCGACACGGCAGCGGCGCAAGGAAGCCGGCCCGAAAGCACGCCGCGTGAAGATCACGTTCCTGATCCACGACATCTACGGCATCGGCGGCACCAACCGCACCACCCTCAACCTCGCCGCGGCACTCGCCGGCCGCCACGAGGTGACGATCGTGTCCGTCCGGCGGCACCGCACCCACCCACGGTTCGACATCGACCCGCGGGTGACGGTGCTGCCTCTGGTCGACGTGCGCAAGGACTCCGCTGACCTGGCCGATCCGTTGCTGCACGAACGCTCCTTGGCCTTCCCCGTGGCCGAGAAGCGGTACCACCAGTACAGCCGTCTGACCGACCACCGAGTGGAGCGTTACCTGGGGGACGCCGAGGCGGACGTGATCACCGGCACCCGCGCGGGCATCAACGTCTACGTCGCTCGTTTCGCCCCGCCCAGCGCCCTGCGCATAGCCCAGGAACACCTCACCCACGACACGCACACAAAGAAGCTGCGCACCCAGCTCGCCCGCCAATACCGCGACTTGGACGCTCTGGTCACCACCACTGAGGCGGACGCCGCCATATACCGGGCGAAGATGCGCCTGCCGGGGGTCAGGGTCCTGGCCGTTCCGAACGGTGTGCCCGACCCCGGCCTGCCGCCCGCCGACGCCGGCACCAGGGTTGTCGCCGCGGCGGGGCGCCTGACCCGGGGCAAGCGGTTCGACCTGCTCATTGAGGCGTTCGCCGAGGTCGCCGCCAAGCATCCCGACTGGACGCTGCGGATCTACGGCGCCGGCCCCGAGAAGGACCGCCTGCAACAGCTGATCGACGAGAGGAGCTTGGGCGGCCGAGCGGTGCTGATGGGCGTGGTCTCCCCGATCGAGGCCGAGTTCGCCAAAGCGTCCATCGTCGCTTCCGCCTCCGACGCCGAATCCTTCGGCATGACCCTGGTCGAGGCAATGCGCTGCGGGGTCCCGGTGGTCTCCACCGACTGCCCGCTCGGCCCCGCGGAGATCATCCACGACGGCGTCGACGGCCGCCTGGTGCCCACAGGCGACCGGCGGGCATTGGCCACTGCGCTGCTCGACCTGATCGCCGACGAGCCCGCCCGCCGCCGCATGGGCCGGGCCGCACGCCGGGGCGCCCTCCGTTACGACCCCTCGCGCATCGTCCACACCTACGAGGACCTGTTCGCCGACCTTGACGCCACCCGCCACTCCCGCGCATCGGCACGCCACAAATCCAAGTGGCACGGCCTGGCGGCACACGCCCTGCGCCACTGACCGCCGTCCCGCTTCCCGCATGTCCGCTCTCGCGGCCTCCGTCACTTCGTTCACCGCACCATGTCCCCGACACCACAGACAGGAATCACGATGAGCGCCATCAGCCTCGGCCAAGCCGTTGTCCTCGGAGTCGTCGAGGGGGTGACCGAGTTCCTGCCCGTCTCCTCCACCGGCCATCTGAAGATCACCGAAGGGCTGATGGGCATACCGGTCGACGACACCTCCGTCGTCGGCTTCACCGCCGTCATCCAGGTCGGCGCCATCGCCGCCGTGCTGCTGTACTTCTTCAAGGACATCGTGCGGATCGTGTCCGCCTGGGGCCGTGGCCTGCGCAACCGCGAGGAGCGGTACCACCACGACTACAAGTTCGCCTGGTGGGTCATCTACGCGACCATCCCGATCGTCGTGGTGGGCCTGGCCGCCAAGAGGCTCGTCGAGGGGCCGCTGGGCTCGCTGTGGGTGGTGGCCGTTTCGCTGATCGTCGGATCCGGCGTGATGTGGGCGGCCGACCAGATGGGCCGGCACAAGCGCGGGGAGGACGACACCACGCTCAAGGACGCCATGCTGGTGGGCAGTTCGCAGATCCTTGCCCTGCTCTTCCCCGGCTTCTCCCGCTCGGGCGCCACGATGTCCACCGCGCTCGTCCTGGATCTGGACCGGGTGGCGGCCACGCGTCTGTCGTTCTTCCTGGGTATTCCGGCGCTGACCGGCGCCGGCCTGTACGAGCTGAAGGACGCTGTCGGTGCCGGGGTCGGTGCCGTGCCGCTCGCCGTCGGCACTGCCGTCTCCTTCGTGGTCGCGTACGCCTCGATCGCGTGGCTGCTGAAGTTCGTCGCCCGGCACTCGTTCAATGCCTTCGTGATCTACCGGATAGTCATCGGCATAGCGCTGCTTGGGCTGCTGACCACCGGTGTGCTGACCGCGTAACCACACCGGCCGCGATCACACCGCCCATGACAACCGGAACGGAATGAGCACACCGCGGCGGGTGGCAGAGACCGCATGGTCCTGGCACCCGCCGCGGTTCGGTCGGGATGGTCCGCGTCAGCGTTGTCGACGGCTCACTCGGTGCCGCGGTGCAGGTACGCCCGCTCCACGGTCTGCTGGACGCTGTTGCCGGCGGAGTCCGTCGCGGTCACCCGCAGCGTCACGTACGCGTCGCCGTGCACGTTCGACGGACGCTCCACGGTGGCGGCGAACTGTCCCACGCCGTCCCGCGGTGCGGTACGCGTCGTGGCCCAGGTCTGCCCGTCGTCGTAGGACGCCTCGACCTTCAGCTTCACGCCGCGCGGGGCGGCCATGCCGTCCTGCATGCGGACGGTCATGCCGACCGTGTGCGGGCGCGCCTGTCCCACCGCGTTCTGTGCGTCGACCGGTGCGTCGTAGTCGAGCTGGAGCAGCGGCAGCAGGGTCGTCTCGGCCGCGGTGTCCGAACGGAACGTCCAGGACGTGTGGGTGTCCGTGCCGAAGCGCCAGTCGTCCGAGGTGCGGCCGGTGGTCAGGTCCAGCCGGTATGCGGCGTCGCCCGCGGGCACCTCGAAGTCACCCCACGCACCGTTGTCGGACGTGGCGATCCGCTCCCCGTTCCGGTACAGCTCCGCCTTGGCCGTGTCGTTCGCGGACGACACACCGACGCCGCCGCCGATCCCACCGAAGGGGTCGGCCTCCGCGAACGACCAGTGACCGGCGCCGGAGTCGTTGAACTCCGGAATGTAAACCGACAGGGTGTCGCCGTTGCGCACCGATGACAGGCCCTTGCCGCGCGGGATCGACGGGCGGACCACTGCTCCGAACCACCGCTCCGTGGCGTGCTGGCCGGGCTGGTAGGTGTGCGTGAGGTCGTGCATGCCGGCCGACAGCGGGAAGTCGACGTTGGAGACGATGTTGTGGTGCACGACGTGCTGCCACAGCGTGTCTCCGGTGCTCACGTACTCGACGCGGTCCTGTCCCACCGGAACGTAGCGGCTGTACTGGTTCCACGCCGTGTCCTGGAACGGCCGCCATGCGAACCGCTGCTCGCTCGCCCACTCCGAGGCACCGGTGCGGGTGTATGTGCTGTGGACCTCCGCGGTGTTGCGATCCGAGACGGTGTAGACGATCTGCTTGGGGATGGAGCCCTTCGAGACCTGCATCACGTCGTACAGATACGGGCTGCGCACCGTGCCGGAGAACTGCACCGTCGTGGTGCCCTTCTCGATGCTCCCCAGCAGCGCCGACCCGATCTTCCAGGAGGTCTGCATGCTGGGCAGGGCCATCCGGTCACCGTCCGGCTGCCACCGGGTCCAGTCGGAGAAGCCCTCGGGCTGCACCACCAGCAGCGCCTTGGCCCCCGCGTCCGCCGCGGCCTTCGCGAGAGCCTGTCGGTCGTACCAGGCGGAGTTGTCGTCCCGTACGACGGCCAGCTTGCCGCGCGCCCCGCTGAAGTCGGGCGCGGCTGCCAGGCCGGCGGCCGCAGCGGTCAGCCGCGCGCCCTTGTCCCCGAAGACCGGGGAGAGCCACTGGTAATACGGGCTGAACTCCTGTGAGCTCCCCGAGACCTCCGCCCGCAGCTGCGGGGCCGTCATCTGCCAGCGCGAGGAGAACTCGAAGTCACCGTCGGTGACTTCGGCGGTGGGGCTGACATAGAGCCGCTTGACGGTGTCGAAGTACAGGGCGCCCTCCATCAGGCCCCGACCGTCGATCCGGCGGTAGAACGTGGTGCTGAGGACGCCGTGCTGCTCGGCGGGGCGGGGCGTGCGGATCTTCACCTCGGTGGCCTTCGAGGCGTCCAGGGTCACCGTCGTGTCCTTGGTGACCTTCACCTCGGGGTCGACGATCTGGCCGGCCTCTTCGCCGTCATCGGTCCGGTCGTAGAAACCGGTGCTGAGGTAGTACGTGCCCTCTTCCACCTCGGCGACTCCCGCATCGCGGTCCGTGTAGCCCACGAACCCGTCGGAGCCCCAGATGTTCGGCAGCCAGCCGGGCCTGATCTGGCCGTTGCGGTCGCGGTAGACCACGGTCAGCCGGTGCTTGGGGGTGTGCACCACGAGGGAGAGGGTGGTGTGGGCGAGCACGGTGCCGTCGGCGGACTTGGCGGTGACGTATCCGTAGAACTTGCCGCGGACAGCGTGTGTCGCGTCGGTGCGCAGCGGCACGTCGGCGGTGGCACCCGGGGCCAGTTGCACGGTGCTGGAACCGGGACTGACCGCCCCGTCGGGGAGTGCCCGACCGTTCTCGGTGGCCAGGTTCACGGCCAGGGAGAGGGTGAGCGGGTGATCGCCGGTGTTGGTGTAGTGGAGGGTGGCCGCCGGCTGCTGCCCCTGCGTGCCACCGATGGTCAGCGGGGGGAGGGTGACGGAACCGGTGGCCGTGACCGGGCCCATGGCCGCGGCCAGGTCGATGCGGCCGCCGCCCTGCTCGGTCACCTTGGTGCCGGGCACCGTGTGCGCGGTGCTGATCAGCGCGTCCTTGAGCTGCTGGGCGTCCCAGTCCGGGTGCTGTTGGGCCAGCAGCGCGGCGGCGCCGGCGACGTGCGGGGTGGCCATCGAGGTCCCGGACAGCGCAACGTAGTTGGCGTCGACCGGGTCGCCCAGGGTGGTGCCGGCCGCGCGGGCGGCGACGATGCCCACACCGGGTGCGGTCACATCGGGCTTGACCGCTTCGTCGCCGAAGCGCGGACCGCGGCTGGAGAAGGGGGCCAGGGAGTCGTCACGGTCGACGGCACCCACGGTCAGCGCGGAGTCGGCTGCGCCCGGCGTGCCGACGGTGTACGGGTCCGGGCCCGAGTTGCCCGCTGCGATGACGAAGAGCGCGCCGGTGGAGGCGGTCAGGTTGTCGACGGCCTGGCTGAGCGGGTCGGTGCCGTCGGTCTGCACGTCCGCCCCGAGGCTCATGTTGACGACTTTGGCGTGCTCGGCGGTCGCCCACTCCATGCCGGCGATGATGCCCGACTCGGAGCCGATGCCGTTGTCGTCCAGGACCTTGCCGATCAGCAGGTCGGCCTTGGGCGCGACACCGCGCCGGGTGCCGTCGGAGGCGGCGCCGGTGCCGCCGACGATGGAGGCGACGTGGGTGCCGTGGCCGAAGTGGTCACCGGTGTTCCCGCTGCCGGAGAAGTCCTCGGCCGCCGCGATGCGGCCGGCCAGGTCGGGGTGGTTGGCGTCGACACCGGTGTCGAGCACGGCCACCTTGACGCCCTGGCCCTCGTAGCCGGCCTTCCAGGCGGTGGGGGCGTTGATCTGCGCGGTGCTGCGGTCCAGCATGGCCTTGACCTTGCCGTCCAGCGAGATCCGCGGGGTGACCGCGGCCCGGGCGGCGTCCGACTTCCCACCGGGGTTCAGCGTCTTCCAGAACGTCCCAAGATCGTCGTCGGAAACCCGCATGGACCGCGCGTTGATGCTCGCCAGGGTGCGGGAGTGCGTCGGCTTGAGCGCCACCAGCCGGTCGGCAAGGGCTGCGGCGGCCTTCGCCGCCTGTGCGCTGACCCTCGCCCCCTGTCGGGTCGGCTCGGAAGAGACGATCAGCGGAAGTGCGGACATGTGAGCTTCGTCGTAGCCCTGGGATATCAGGGCGGTCACGTTGAAGAGCCGGCGGTCCAGCGTCCCGGCGGACACCAGCCCCTGGGCGTCGAACGGCATCACGGTCAGCGACTTGTCGTCGCCCTCGAACGTCTCGAAGGGCACGTGCTCGCGTCCGGGGCCGGGCTGCACCGATGCGGTGCGCCGTCCGCCGGGCAGCGACGTCACGGTCACCCGGTCGCCCGTCACCAGCCGTACGGTCGCGGAGTGGGCCCCCCGTACGGCGACGGGACGAGTGACGGGGTCGGTGGCCGGCGCTCGTGCTGCGGCGATGGCCGGCGTAACGCCGGCCACCACAAGCAATCCTGTCGATATCGCCGCCATGCGGCGGATTCTTGCCATCAGGGGAACACCTTTCGTACAGCTGCACGCCACAACTTGTCCGGAATCATTCGTTGGTGCAGCCAGGCCTGTCACTGACCACAGGTGTCACAAGTGCGACATGACCTAAGAGCGACAGGCGTCGCCTGCGTGCCGCCGCCCGCTTGTCCGCGCCGCGAAGTACGGATGTCAGTCCGCGCCTGATGCCGAACTGAGCGCGGTGCAAGGGACGTTGGATGAGCTCGGCCGGCTCGTCAGATCCACGTCGCAGTACGACGTCTCGACCGCGAGCGGCAGGCAGAAGCAGGTGCCGGGTGCAACCGGCACGGGCGGGGGCGGGCGGTTGGCGGCACGGGTCGGCGCAGTACGCAGTGGCATCGACGCACGGCGCGAACCGGCACGGCCCGTCACAGCCCGCCTCGCCGGGCGGGTGGAGGCACCAGGTGACGCAGCCGCCGTCCAGATCGACGGGCGGGGAGCCCGGGGTGGGATTGGTGATCTCCACCTTCTGTCGCATCGCCCCCGGCCCCGGTACTCGTTGAGCACGTGCGGGGCGGGGCGTCACTGACGACGGGACCGGTTCGTCGGTCGGCGGACGCTCCTCAGGTCCCGACGCGGTTTACGCCGGGTTCCCCTTCAGACACGCCTCCGCGATCAACTCGTATGACCTCAGTCGATGCTCGTACCCGTGCATGATGGTGGCGATCATGAGCTCGTTCGCTCCCGTGCGCTTGGTCAGGTCTTCCAACTCCGCCTTGACGATGGTCGGCGAACCGACGACGTGGTGGGAGAGAACGTCAGAGACGAAGTGGTCCTGTGCGGGGGCCCACGGTCCGTCCGGTGTGGCTTCGATCTCTTCCGGTGACAGCAGCGGACCCGGCTCACCGGACATGGCCCGCACGGTGCTGACGTAGGCGGCGTTGTGGTACCGCTGGGCGAGTTCCTCGGTTTCCATGCAGATCACGCCCACCGAGACGATCGCGTACGGCTCCTCCAAAGTCTCCGACGGGCGGAACGCCTCGTGATACGTCTCGATCGCCCGCGCACTGTTGGAGCCCATGAAGTGCCCGCCGTGCGCGAAGGGAAGACCCAGCGATCCGGCCAACTGCGCGCTGTAGGAGCCGGATCCGAGCAGCCATATCGCGGGCGTGTTGCCCCTGCCCGGGGTGGCGATGATCGAGCCGTAGGGATGACCGTCCGGGAAATCGCCCTGGAAGAACGCCAAGAGCTCAGCGAACTTTTGTCCGAAGTCCTCGTGGTTCGGCTGCAACGCCTGGGTCGTGACCTGGTTCGCCCCGGACGACCGGCCCAGCCCGAGGTCGATCCGGCCGGGGTGCAGCACCTCGAGCAGACGAGATGGACTCAGTCGGCGGCGAACTCGGCCTCACCCGGACGCAGGCCATCCTTCTCGGAACCGCCACCGAGCCCGGTTCCATCCGTGAACTGGCCCAGCGCATGGGCTGCGACCCGTCCAACCTCACGGGCGTGGTGCAGCGGCTGCGTGAACGCGACCTCATCGCCGTCGAACCCGATCCCGACGACCTTCGCGCCAAGCGCATCTCACTCACCCCCGCGGGTGTGGATACCGTCAAGCACCTCGACCAGGGCACCGCCCGGCTGCTGACCGCGCTCAGCACGGCCACTCCCACCCAGCTGACCACCTTCGAAAAGCTGCTCCGACGCGTGCTCGGCCAATAGCCGGGTGAGACGGGATCAGGCGGCCTCCGGGCAAGTCCGCTGGCTCACGGTTGCAGGGCCAGGGGGACGCCCATCCTTGGAATCGCTGGTGAGAGGGGCGGGCAGAGAGGCCCGGCTACGAACGCCCTGTGCAGTGCGCGAACGGCGTCGAGAAGGCGGGAGGGAGGGCACAGGAGGGAGATCCGTGTGTCCGTCACGGTGATGGGCGTGTAGGGCACGCCGATGTCGGTCAGCGTCCTGCGCAGTGTCGCGGCGATTTCAGGGCAACGGGACAGGCCCGACCCGACGAGCGAGGCCGTGGCGGCGTAGCTGTCGCACATGACGTGCTCGTATCCGATCTCTGTGCGATGTGTACGCAGCGCCAACAGCCCGGTGGCCACGGCGGTCCGTGGCAGGGCCAGGGTGATGTCGGCGCTCCGTCCGTCCGATGCCGACGCGGTGCGGAGCTCGGTGGCAGCGATGCCGGCGGCGGCCATGGCCTCGCGGACTGCTTCGGCCGATCCCATCGGCTTGGGGATGCCGGTCAGGGTGACCTTCGCGACGCACGGGTCGTGGGTGACAGAGATGACCGGCGGGCGGTGTGGCGTGATGCCGGGCTCGCCGGACACGACGGTGCCGGGACGGTCGTGGTAGGACGAGCGGACATGGAGGGTCACCGCGTGATTGCCGGCGTAGTCCACACTGGGCAGTGCCAGGACCTTCGCGCCGCCGGCGGCCATCTCCCGCATCTGCTGATGAGTGAGGTGATCCAAGAGCCCGGCTTCCGGTACGACCTTCGGGTCGGCGGTGTACACCCCGCTGACGTCGGTGTAGATCTCGCAGATCTCGGCCTCGAGCGCGGCGGCCAGTGCGACCGCGGTGGTATCGGATCCGCCGCGGCCGACTGTGGTCACTTCGGCGTTCTCGCGGCTCAGCCCCTGGAACCCGGCGACCAGCGGGATGACACCGCGATCGAGGGCGTACCGGATCCGGTACGGCTGGACGTCGACGATGTCGGCCGCGCCGTGCGCCGGGGACGTCATCACACCGGCCTGCCAGCCGGTGAAGGAGTACGCCTCGGCACCGAGCTCATGAATCGCCATCGCGGTCAGCGCGTTGGAGGCCTGCTCGCCCGTCGCCAGCAGAGCGTCCAGTTCGCGTGCAGGCGGGACGGTGGCGATGTCCCTCGCACGCCGCAGGAGTTCATCCGTGGTGCCGCCCATGGCGGACATCACCACCACGACGTCCTGTCCCCGGGTGCGGGTCGCTACGACGCGTCGGGCGACGTCCTTGATCCTCTCGATGGTCGGTATCGAGGACCCACCGTATTTCTGGATGATGAGGGCCACAGCGTCAGGGCCTCCTCAGTTTTGCGATCCGTCATGGAGAGGGGAGGCGCCGGGCGTGGTCCGATCGGATCCGGCGAGCGTCTGTGAGCTGCACACATGGATGGCGTCCATGAGGATCGCGCAGGCTGTGTGGATCACATCCGCGGTGACATTGAGCGGGGGCAGGATGCGGATGACGGCGTCCTCGCGACCGCCGCGTTCGACGATGAGGCCGTGCCGCAGCGCGTGGGCCTGTACGGCTGCCGCGAGCCGGGCGGCGGGTCGGCCGCTGCCGGGATGGGCGAGCTCGATGCCCCACATCAGGCCGCCCCCTCGCACGTCACGGACCCAGGGATTGGAGAGGAGTTCGGCGAGCCTGCTCGCGACCTGTTCGCCCCTGCGTCGTACGTTCCCCAGGACGTCGTCCCGCCGGATGATGCGGATGGTCTCGACGCCGGCGGCGAAGGCCAACTGGTTCCCGCGGAAGGTGCCGATATGGGCACCGGGGGCCCAGGTGTCCAGCGCGCTGTTGTACAGCAGGATCGCGGCCGGGATGCCGATGCCGGTGAGGGCCTTGGACGCCACGATCACGTCCGGCTCGATGCCGTACTGTTCGAAGGCGAACCAGGTTCCCGTGCGCCCGCAGCCGGTCTGCACCTCGTCGACGATCAGGGGAACGCCCAGGGCCAGGGTGAGCTCCCGTACGCGTCGCAGAAATTCGGGATGTGCGATGACCACGCCGCCTTCACCCTGCACCACCTCCAGGATCACCGCCGCGGGCAGCGGAATCCCACCGAGGCCGTCGGTGAGGGCGCGGTTCAAATAGTCGGCGCATTCCGCGGGGCCGCTGTCACAGGCCGGACCCGCGGGGTACGGACCGAGGGAGCCGTAGGGGAAGAAGTGGACGCCGGGCATGCCGTCGGGGACGGGAGCCTTCTGGGACACCAGCCCGCTGACAGCCATGGCCGCGTGCGTGCTGCCGTGGAACCCTCCGTGGAAGGCGATGACGCCGCCGCGGCCGGTGGCCGTCTTGCAGAGTTTGATCGCCGCCTCCACTGCGTTGGCCCCGGTCGGCCCACAGAAGTGCACCTTCATCCTCGAGCGCAGGCCGGGCTCCAGCATGGACAGCTGGGCCTGGGTGAAGGCGTCCTTGACCGGTGTGGGGAAGTCCAGGCCGTGGCTGAGACAGTCGAGTTGCAGGGCCACGCTCCGGACGACCTCAGGGTGGCTGTGCCCCAGCGAGAGCACGCCGGCGCCGGCGAGGAAGTCGATGAAGACGTTCCCGTCGACGTCCTGGACAAAGCTTCCCGACCCCTTGGCGAGTGCGACGGGCAGACTACGGGGGTAGGTGCGGGCCCGTGACTCCCACTGCTCCTGGCGCGCCAGCAGCGCCGCGGAGCGCGGACCGGGCAGGTCACCGGTGACGTGCGGCCATGCCGGCCGGAGCGTTCCGGTGTGCGGTGACGATGTCATGGGATACCTCATTCACAATGCCGGGGGACGCGAACAGGGCCGGGGCTGTCGGCCGGTCCGCGGTCCTGGCGGGGTGCGGCGGGGATGCCCCGCCAGCGGGTGCCGTCGGGCAGACGTTCGCCCTTCATCACCAGGGACAGCGCGTCCAGGGATGCGCCGGCCCCGACCCGCGCGTGGTACAGGACGACAGAACGGATGCCGATCGAGCTGCCCGCGCCGACCGTGACCCGGTCCATCTTCATCACCCGGTCCTCGAACAAGTGGGTCTGCAACGAGGTGAACTCCCCGACGGCGGCGTCGTCGCCCACGTGGACCAGGTCGAACTCGGTCATGAAGGTGGTGGTCAGCCAGACCCGCCGCCCGATGTCGGCACCGAACAGACGCATGATCACGGCCATCCAGGGCGTACCGGTGAGGACGTTCACCATCACCGGCACCACGAGGTTCTCGTACAGGCCGGTGACCAGCTCCGTGCGCCGCACCCAGACGCTCCACAACGGCTCGACGCGCGGCCGGTACCGGCCGACGACCGCCCACTTGACCGCCACGGCGGCGAGGGTGCATCCGAGGGCGGCTCCCAGGAGCAGCGCGGGGCCGAGCAGCATCACCACGGCAGGTGAAAGGTTCCTGACCAGGTACAGCGCGGCGAACAGAACGCCGAGGACGCTCAGGGCGCTGATGGTCGCCGGGAGAGTGACGCGGAGGTACTCGATGGCCAGACGCGCGGCGATCAGACCTCTGGTCGGTGCGTAGGTCAGCTTCGCGGGGAAGTCCTGGCTGGCCTCTCGGCGGGGCAGGAAGATCGCCGGGGAGCCCAGCCAGGTGGTTTCCGGGTCGGCCGGCCTGGTCGGCGCCAGCGAATGGACGCCGAGGAGGCTGTTGTCTCCCAGGCGGCACGAACCCGGCACGAGCGCGCCGTTTCCGACGAAGCTCCGCTGTCCGATCTCCGCGCGCGCCAGGGCGGTTCGGCCTCGGTGGAAGACCGCCGGACCCACGACGCTGACATCCGCAAGGAAGCTGCCATCGCCGACGACGAGCATGTCGGGGTCGACGAAGCTCACGGTCGCCACCTCGGCCCATCGTCCTGTCCGCGCGCCCGTGCCACGGAGGAACGGGACGAGATACAGCGTCGAGTACAACGCCTGGGTCACGGTCAGACTGATAAGCATCAGGCCGTCGCTGACCCACTTGCGAACCCCGAAGCCACTGCGCTCCGGATGGATCCCGGCGTGTGCGACCGGCATCACGAGGCGCTTGACCACCAGGACGAATGCACAAGTGGCCAAGGGGACCAGGGGACCGGCCACAGCAGCGGATGCAACGGCCGGTCCGAAGCCGTAACGCCATGCGGTGTACTCGACCAATACCGCGGCGCAGCCGAAGATCAGCACCGGCGCCAGCACGAGCAGCAGTGCCCCCGCGACGTGCCCGGTGAGTACCCAGGGCGGCCACGGCCGGTCGTCGGCCTGGCCCTCCATGTCCCGGAGCAGCGCCGGCGCGGCGTCCTGACGGGTCACCGGGGCGCCGGCCCAGTGCTCACCCGGCGGCACGACTTGGTCCTCGGGCACGAGCGACTGCTCGCCGACACTGGCGCCGTCACCGATCACGGCGCCAGGCAGTACCACACTGTTGGTCCCGACGAAGCACTCCGAGCCGATCTGGACCGTCCCCAGCCGCAGCCAGCCGGCCTCGACCACATAGGTCTGCAGCCGGGCCCCGTAACCGATGCTCGTCCTCTCGCCGATCTCGAGCAGGCAGGGAGGCGCGAGAACCGCCTGCAGATGACAGTTCCGGCCGACACGAGCGCCGAGCAACCGCAGGCACGGAGCAAGCAGTGGAGAACCGGCCAGCAGCCGCAGCGGTGTCAGCGCGAGCACCTTGCTCTGCAGCCAGAAGCGCCAATACGTGACACCCCACAGGGGATAGCGCCCAGGGCGCACGCCGGCCAGCAGCAGTCGGCTCACGGGCAGCGGCAGCACGAGCAGGGTGATCACCAGCCACCCCACCTCCAGCAGCGTGAACGTCGAGACCGGCATCTGGACGAGGTGACCCAAAAGTCCGGCTGTGGAGGTCGGCTGCGTGACGTGCCAGGAACGGAACAATCGGTAGAACAGCACGACCATGGCGAAGCTGGGGAGGAACAACCACAGGTACAGTCCGGCGATCTGTGCCGCACCGCAGGCCATCACCCGGAGCGTGGAGTGGTGGAGGGAAGCCGGGGCAGCCTCGGAGGCGGCTCGCTCGGCTGTTGGCTGCGTGGCGCGGGCCGTCTCCACGAAGGACGCCAGGCTCTCGAGGGTGGGGTGGTCGTACAGATCCCTCATGGCCACCTGCTGTAGCTGCGGGTCCTGCCGCATCAGCGAGATCAGACGGGCAGCGGTCATGGAGTGACCCCCCAGGTCGCAGAAGAAGTCGTCCTCCAGGGAGATCTCGCGGCAATCGAGAACCTCTGCCCACAATGCGGCCAGCCGCTGCTGCAGCGGTGTCACAGGGGTGATGCGCGGTCGCGAGTGCCGGGCGAGCGGGGGCGAGACCGGGGCCGGCAGCGCGGTACGGTCGACCTTGTCCGCGGCCAGCAGGGGGAACGCAGAAAGGACCTCGACAAAGGCGGGCACCATGTAGCTGGGGAGTCTGCGCTGCAACCGTGCACGCAGACGCTCGCGCAGGTCCTCTTCGGACACGGCGTTCGACGTGTCGTCGAGAGTGATGTAGCCGACGAGATTCTCTGCGCTGCTGTGGCCCTCGAGCGGGGTGACGACGGCGTTCTCAACTGCCTCGTCCTCGCGCAGCACCTCCTCGATCTCAGCGAGTTCGATGCGGTAGCCGCGGATCTTCACCTGCGTGTCGACGCGGCCCAGATATTCGAGCTCGCCGGTCGTGGTGCGGCGGCCACGATCTCCCGTGCGGTAGATCCGGGGGGCTTCGGCACGGTCCCCCGTGATCGGATTGGGCCTGAACCGTTCCGCGGTGAGGTCGGGGCGGTTGACATAACCGATGGCCACGCAGGGGCCGCCGATGCATATCTCACCGGGCTCCCCCGCGGGGACCGCGCGCAGTGCCTCGTCGAGAAGGTAGACCCGGTACGTGGGCAGCGGGGTGCCGATGGTCACGGGCCGGTGCGGGTCCGGCTCGCTGCAGGTGGCGGTCACCGTGGTCTCGGTCGGACCGTAGGCGTTGAGGATGCGCAAGTCCGGGCGCCACCAGCGGCTCACCAGGTCGGCGGGGCAGGCTTCTCCGCTCAGGAGCAGGGTGCGCAGATGGGGCAGATCCGGTTCGAGGGTGGTGAGCAGGGTGGGCACGCAGCACAGCACTGTGATCTCGTGGTCGGTCAGGAAGGAGCCGAGGTCGGGTCCGGCGAGCCGGCCCCCAGCCGGCCCCGCAACCAGCGTGGCTCCCGCGATCCATGCAGGCCAGATCTCCTCGAGCGCGAAGTCGAAGGCGATCGAGAGGCCCTGGTAGACCCGATCCTCGCAGCCGATGCGGTAGATCGGGGTGACCACCCGCAGGAAGTTGACGACACTCGCATGGGAGACGGCTACTCCTTTCGGGCGTCCGGTCGTACCCGAGGTGTAGATGACGTAGCACGCCGACGACGGGGGGACCTCGACACCTGGTCTGGTGTCCGCCACCGCGGCCAGCTGGCTCCGCACGTCATCGAGGTCGAGAACAGCGCAGGGCACACGCCGGGTGCGGTCGGCGAAGGCCGACGCCGTCACGAGTTCTCGCAGCGCCGAGTCCCGCACGATGAACTCCAGACGGTCAGCCGGGAAAGCCGGATCGAGCGGCACATAGGTCGCACCGGACTTGATCACCCCGAGCAGTGCGATGTAAGTGTCCATCGACCGGTCCAGCAGAATGCCGACCCGGTCGCCCGGCGCCACCCCACGCGTCACGAGGAACCGGCACAGCCGATTCGCCCGCCGGTCGAGCTCCGCATAGCTGACCCTCTCCGCGCCGCACACCACGGCGGTGCTCGACGGGTTCGCGTCACATGCGCGCTCGAAACACTGGCTCAGGAGCCGAACACGGGTCCATGCACTGTCACTGCCCGACGGACGCTTCACAGCGGGGTCGGCTCCATCAGGCAGGAAGAGCTCGGCCTGCTCTGTCATCGCCACCGTCTCCTAGCGCAGCGGATTCGTGGCCTGCTGCCCGACAACCGGCGGCGCCTCGTCGTGCCGGGCTCCATCGACACTCATCACGTTAAGAAGAACGGGGTTAGCGTCCGCTGAGCGGAAGGTTAGACAGCGGTTAAGGCGTGAACCGCTGCCGACTGCCCCGAATGGCAGCGGCGGACGCAGCTCGTACCGTGCACTGCCGTTCCCGTCATGCCTTCGGAGTACGGTCGGGAGACGATCTGGGGGCTTCAGGGCCTGTCGTCGCGGCGATGAGCCAGGTGAAGCAGGGATGCGGGGCCCGCCGGGAGACGAACAACCGTCCTCCCTCGGCCTCTACCAGTGAGCGGGCCAGCGTCAGTCCGATGCCGTGCCCCTCTCCTGCGGGGCGGCGGGCGAAGACGTCCTGATCCTGGGGCAGGCCCGGCCCCTGATCCTCGACATCGATGGCAAGCACCCCGTTGGCATCTCTGGCCCGAACAGTCACCGCTCCCCGGCCATGGGTCGCTGCGTTGGCCAGGAGCACATCGAGCACCTGGCGAGCGGCTTGCTGTGAGCCGACCGCGGCAGGCAGGTCCTCCTCGGCGACGACCTGCAGCGAGCGGCCCGCCGCCTCCAGGCCGCCCCGCCACCTCCTTCGGGTCTCCGCAACCAGGGCGGCCACGTCCAGCGGAGCCCGCTCCGGTACGTCTCGCGCCAGGGCCAGCAAGTCGTCGATGGTGGTCGTCATGCGGTCCAGCGACTCCAGTGCCGCCCGCATCGCGGCGCGCGGGTCCAGGGGCAGGCAGGTGGCGAGTTCGCTCTCCAGTTCCAGGCGTGTGCGGGCGAGCGCCGTTCGCAACTGATGAGAGGCATCGGCGCTGAACGCACGCTCCCGCTGCAAGAGCCGGTCAAGCCGCTCAGCGGCGCGATTCAGAGCGGTTCCGACCTCATCGGCCTCCGGCAGGCCATACGGCACGGCCCGTGCCGTCAGATCGCCGCTCTCCAAGCGGCGCGCGGTGGCCGCCAACGCCTCCAACGGCTGGGCCAGACGTCTGCTGGACCGCAGCGACACCAGAGCCGCCGCTCCGATCGCTACCACAGCCAGCCCACCCATACCCAGCCACGTGAGCACGGCTCGCTGCGATAGCCACGTGGCCGTACGGCTGACCCGGACTGTCCCCCGCACCTTCTCCGCAGAACCCACCGGCACCGCCACGACCAGTCTTCCGCCCGTCTGGCCGGACTGCACAGAGCCCTTCAGCGCCGCCCGCACCGGGGCGTCACCGACATCCGGCCCCGAACCGGTGACCCGGCGAGCGGCGGTGTCGTACACCGCGAGTTGCGTGCCGGGCCCCACACGCGGCAACGCCCGAGGATTGAAATCCGGTACAAACGTGGGGGCGGCGAGCGCCGTACGGCTGGCGATCCGCTCCAGGTCGCCGATCTCGTCCTGCCGGTACAGGCGCAGCACCGCCACCGCCAGCGGGACGGCGAACAACAGCACGGCGCACACCACCGCCACTGCCGTGGCGTGCAGGATCCGACGGCGCACCTCAGCTCTCCGGCGGGACTTCGAGGCGGTAGCCGAAGTGCCGCAGCGTCGTGATGTGCACCAGGTCGCCCAGCTTGCGCCGCAGCGCCGCGACATGCACATCGAGAGTCTTGGTCGAGCCGAACCAGTTCTCGTCCCAGACCCGGCTCATCAGCTCCTCTCGGCTCACCGCCTGCCCCGGCGAGCCGGCCAACACCGCGAGCAGGTCGAACTCCTTCGGCCGCAGCTCCACCTCACCCTTCGGCGTCAGACAGCGTCGCGCCGCGCGGTCGATCACCAACTGACCGTGCGTGATGCGTGCCTCCGGCACACCGCTTCCGTCTGCGGCGCGCCGCAGGTGCGCTGTGACACGAGCCTGCAGTTCGGCCAGCCGGAACGGCTTGGTCAGATAGTCATCCGCACCCGACTCCAGTGCCTGGATGACGTCCATTTCGTCGGTCCGGGCGGTCAGCACCACCACCACCGCGCCGGGCAGGCGGTCCCGCAGCCGCTGACACAGCTCAAGGCCGTCCATGTCCGGTAGCCCCAGGTCCAGCAGCACCAGATCGACGGCGCCGGTGGTCCTGGCCAGCGCGGACTTGCCATCCTGACACCACTCGGTGTCATGGCCGACGCTCCGCAGCGAGGCGGCGAGTCTGGGCCCGATGGCGGCGTCGTCCTCCACGATCACAATCCGTGCCACACCCATCACGCTAACCAGACAGCCGTCCCACCCACCACTTGCGAAGCCGTTGTTTCTCACGTCGGTGGCACCCCCGGCCGCCATTCCGAAATCCGCCCCGAGTCGGGCGCACCCGATCCGGCCCACCGCGCAGCAGCAGCCCGGCGAGCCAAGAGAACGGCGAGCAGACTGAACCGGGGATCACCATGATCGATGGAGCAACGGCTTGTCAGGTGAGGAAGCCACCGTCGACGGCCAGGTGGGCGCCGGTGATGCAGGAGGCTTCGTCCGAGAGGAGGAACGCGACCGTGGTGGCGATCTCCCGGGGTCGGCCCAGGCGCCGGGCGGCGACGAGGGCCGCAGTGGCCTTCGTCTCCTGTTCGTTCGCGAGAGCGAGCATGGGGTTTTCGATGACGCCGGGCAGCAGTTCGTTGATGCGCACTCCGCGAGCGGCCCAGTCGTGGGCGACGGAACGGGTGATGCCGCGGACGCCGTGCCTGGCCGCCGAGTATGCGGCCCGGTACGGCAGGCCACGGTCGGCCTAGACGCTGGAGACGTCGACCATCGCTCCACCGGCGGAGGCGGCAATGGCCGGCAGCTCGGCCTTCATGCCGTAGTCGACGGACGACAGATTGATGGCGAGCGTGCTGTCCCACACCTCCTTGGGAAGGTCGGGCAGGTCGCGGTTGCGGCCGCCCGTCTCACACGTTGAGGCGGACGGCCGATTGCCATCGGGGTGGAGCCGAGGCTGACTGCTGCTCAGGCGCCCACGGCGGAGAAACCGCCGTCTACGTGCAGTACCTGACCCGTAATGGCGCGAGCCGCGTCGCTCAACAGGAAGGCGACGGTGTCGGCCACTGGAGTGGCATCCGAGGTGTCCCACCCCAGCGGCGCCCGCTCAGGCCACAGCTTCGCCAGCTCGTCGAAGCCGGGGATGGACTTGCCGGCCATCGTCGTGATCGGGCCGGAGTCGACCGCGTTCACGCGGATGCCCTTGGGTCCCAGGTCCCGGGCGAGATAGCGGTTGACCGACTCCAGTGCGGCCTTGGTGGGGCCCATCCAGTCGTAGACCGGCCACGCCACGGTGGCGTTGAACGTGAGGCTGACCACCGATGCGCCGGCCTCTGACTTCTCCAGCAGTGGCAGCACGCTCGTCGTCAGGGCCTTGAGGGAGAACGCCGAGACGCTCATGGCGGTGGCCACCGACTCGAACGGGGTGTTGAGGAAGTTGCCGCCGAGCGCGTCCTGCGGCGCGAACGCGACGGCGTGCACCACACCGTCCAGGGCGTCCCAGCGGCTGGCGATCTGCTCGGCGAGGGCCGCCAGGTCGCCGGGCTCGGTGATGTCCGCGGACAGGCACGCCACCGGCTCCTTCGGCAACCGTCCGGCGATGCGGCCCATGATGGAGGAGGGCCGGCCCGGAGCGTTGGCGAGGATCACGTCCGCGCCCGCCTTCGTCGCTGCCTCGGCGATTTTGAACCCCATGCTCGTCTCGGTGAGGACACCGAAGACCAGGATCTTCCTACCGCTCAGGTCCACGTGGTCAGTCCTTTCGCCACAGGCCGCAGATACCGTCCTGGTACTGGCCGTAGAAGTTGTGCAGGCTGGTCGCCAGGCCCCACTTCCGAAGAGTGTCCTCGTCCAGGGCTGTGACATGTGTGGGGTCCTGTGCCAAAACATCCACCACGTTGCTGTTGGGCGTCGTCACGACAAACCCCTTCAGCGCGCTTTCCTTCATTCGGCGGATCAGGTCCTCGGGGTCCTGCAGGTGTTCCAGCACCTCCAGGGCCGCGTACCAGCCGACGGGCCGCGCCGGCCGCCAGGTGGAGAAATCGAAGGTGCCGTCAACCCACGCGTCCAGGGGGACGTACCGGCCGCGCCAGCCGTACTCGTTACGCAGGAAGAAGTCCAGCTCGGTGAAGCCGGCTCCGACGTCGACGAGGATGTCCGCGTCGTCCAGCCCGCCAGCCGCCTGATCCACCGGCTTCGGCAGTGCCAAGGAGTTTCGTGCCACACGTTGCACGCAGCGCGGACGCCGACGAGCTCCCGACCGTGGAGCGGCTGTGGCAAGTGTTCCGCTATGACCTGTCGGAGCTCACCGAACTGCTGCCCAACCCATACGGGAGGGGACTTCCACGCGGTGCCTTTGGCCCCCAGGCCAAGCCGTGAGGCCGACCGCCTACTGTTGGTGCCAGACCAACGTGTAGCGCCAAAACAGTCGCCGGCGCAGCCGTGTGCCGGGTAGCGCCTGGCGGGCGTCGCGAACAATGTCTGCAAAGGTCGTGGTCGCCGGTCGGGTCGGGGCGGTCATTGAGGCTGTTCGCGGCGCCTTGCGGCCCTTGTTCTTGATCCAGGCCATGACGACATTCGACGGAACGGCGACGGCGTCGATCAGGTAATCGCTCCGAGACTGCGGGCGGGAGAGGCCGACGACGACCAGAGTTCCGCCGGGCGCCAGGTGCTGTCGGAAGCAAGTGAGGGCGTCGCTGAAGGGCATGTGGTGGATGGTGGCAACACATGTAATGACGTCGTAGGGGCCAGGCGGTACCTCTTTCAGTGCGTCTCCGACAGAGAAGGTCACCGGGGCTGCCGGGGCTGTGAGCTCCCGCGCGCGAGCGACGATGGTGGGATCCACGTCGATACCGTGCACTGCTCCGGCCCGTGAAGCCAGGAGCCTGGCGAGGTCACCACTGCCCGATCCGACGTCCAGGGCGCTGTTGAAACGTCTGGGGAGCTGGCGCAGGATCCATCGGTGGTAGTGGGCGTTGTGATCCCAGGGGTGGGTGGCATGGAACTGCTCGAGTGCTCGCATGATGCGGGGCAGCGGTGCCGTCATGACGTGAGTCCATCAGAGCCTCAGTCGCCAGCGAAACCACAGCCGAGACAGATGGGACTGCCCGGCGCCCGGCACGGCGCGACCGTCAGCTGCTCGGCCGGGATACCCGGCCGAGCAGCTGTCTAGACTGCTCGCCATCACACATCGGCGATCAGGTGTTGCGACGTTCCCTAGAATCCGCCGACACGTACCTCTCCAAGTCGCGCATGCACGCGACGCGGCAGTGCTCCTCGAGGCCGGTCTTGTTCTCGATGCAGCGGGTCGCGAAGTTCCGGAAGCGGTATCGGTCTTCGTCGGCGACCTGGTCGGCAACGTAGCCGCGCCCTTGCACCCAGCCGGGCGGCCAGTGCTGCCCGGCCTCGTTGACGGCGTCGCAGAAGACGCCCGCGGCCGTGTCGTCGTCGAAGGTCTCCGACTGCCACTCGCCGTCTCTTCGGCCGCCCTCACGCCACTTCACGCGGTCGCTGGTGATCTCTCCCGCGCGGTTCTTCTGCGCCTGCACGGTAGCCATGAAACGGGTATAAGCACCTGGTGTGGCCACGGTGAGGCCGCACGGCTAAAGGATCACGCGCGTTTCTGGCCACTCTCGCAGGTCAGCGACCATCAACGGGTGGTGCCCGGAACCGGACTTGAACCGGTACGCCCGCGAGGGGCAGCGAGGTTTAAGCTCGCCGTGTCTGCATTCCACCATCCGGGCAGGCCATGAGCGCCGCATCGAGCGTTCCGAGCCTATCGGGGGCGCATCCCCCCAACAGTGGGCGGGCGACGCGATGTTGTCTTATTTTATTGATGTCTGAGGGTGCATCAGCACTCGGTACGGGCCATCCGCACTTGCCAGTAGCCTCTCGGGCCACCACGGCCCGCGCATGCGGAATGACGGAATTTCACCGTCCCGAAGGAAGGCCGTGGAATGGATTCCGCATGACCTGAGCAATCGCTTTCCTTCCACCAGGCGCCCTCTCAGGGGAGCCCGTCATCCCCAGGTATGACGGAGCACGGGCCGGTCCGACTCGAGACTGCCCCAGGAACCGGAACAGCGGCTGACTACACGCCGCCGATCGGCCGCGACGATGGAACACGTCCTCATCACCGTCGTCGTCCCGACAGGAGCACCCTCCCGTGACCAGCACTCCCCTCGCCGACCGGACCACCGCCGTGGCCGCCCGCGCCACGGATCTGTCAAAGGTCTACGGACAGGGCGAGACCCAGGTGGTCGCCCTCGACGGGGTCACCGTCGACTTCGAGCAGGCACGGTTCACGGCGATCATGGGTCCCTCGGGCTCGGGCAAGTCGACACTGATGCACTGCGTCGCCGGGCTGGACTCCTTCTCCTCCGGCTCCGTCCGCATCGGTGACGTCGAACTCGGCGCTCTGAAGGACAAGCAGCTCACCAAGTTGCGCCGGGACCGGATCGGCTTCATCTTCCAGGCGTTCAACCTGCTGCCTACGCTGACCGCGCTGGAGAACATCACGCTTCCTATGGACATCGCCGGCCGCAAGCCGGACAAGGCCTGGCTGGACACCGTGATCCAGATGGTCGGCCTGTCGGGACGGCTGAGCCACCGGCCCTCGCAGCTGTCGGGCGGTCAGCAGCAGCGTGTCGCGGTGGCGCGTGCGCTGGCGTCCAAGCCGGAGATCATCTTCGGCGACGAGCCCACCGGAAACCTGGACTCGCGGTCCGGCGCGGAGGTGCTGGGCTTCCTGCGCAACTCGGTACGGGAGTTGGGGCAGACAGTGGTGATGGTCACCCACGACCCGGTGGCGGCGGCGTACGCGGACCGGGTCATCTTCCTGGCGGACGGCCGGATCGTGGACGAACTGTACGAGCCGAGCGCGGAGGCGGTGCTGGACCGGATGAAGCGGTTCGACGCCAAGGGCCGCACGAGCTGACGTCGGGCGCGCGCCTCCCGCCGGGGCTCGCCCCCCACCCGCCCCCTCGGGGCCACCCATCCACCGCACACCCAGCCCTGGACAAAGAGAAATGTTCCGTACCGCCCTGCGCAACGTGCTCGCGCACAAGGCCAGGCTGCTCATGACCGTGCTCGCCGTGATGCTCGGCGTGGCGTTCGTATCGGGCACCCTGGTGTTCACCAACACCATCTCGGAGGCCTACCAGAAGAGTTCCGCCAAGGGCTTCGACCAGGTCGACGTGGCCCTCCGGCCGGAGGGCCGCGTGTCGCACGGCGACACGATCGGAAAGGAGCCCAAGCTGACACCGGCGCTCCTGGACAAGGCCGCCAAGGCGCAGGGCGCCGGCACGACCATCGGTGTCGTCAGCGGCTTCACCGCCATCGCCGACAAGGACGGCAAGCTCATCGGCGGCGACTTCCAGTCCCAGGGCGGGAACTACTGGGGGACCAAGGACCCCCGGTATCCGATCGTCGACGGACATGCACCGCGGGGGCAGAACGAGGTCCTCATCGACTCCGAGACCGCGAGGCGCGCCGCGTACAAGGTCGGCGACACGGTGCGGCTCTCGATCGACGGCCCCGTGCTGACGCCGAGGATCGCCGGCGTCTTCACCACCGACGACGGCAACGTCGCCGCCGGCGGCAGCCTCGCCCTCTTCGACACGGCCACCGCCCAGCGCCTGTTCCACAAGGACGGCTCGTACGACGAGATCGATGTGAAGGCCGCCTCCGGGACGGGCCAGATCGCGCTGCGCAACGCTCTCGACGAGATCCTGCCGAAAGGTGTCGCCTCCACCACCACCGGCAAGCAGCTCGCCGACGACCAGGCGCGGCAGATCGCCGCAGCGACAAGCGACATGCGCACGGGCCTGCTGGTCTTCGCGGGCATCGCGCTGTTCGTCGGCACCTTCATCATCGCCAACACCTTCACGATGCTGGTCGCACAGCGCAGCAAGGAACTGGCACTGCTGCGCGCGGTGGGCGCGTCCCGCCGCCAGGTCACCCGGTCCGTGCTCATCGAGGCGTTCGTGGTCGGCGCGGTCGCGGCCGTCACCGGTCTGCTGGCCGGCATCGGCATCGGCGCCGGACTGCGCACGCTGGTGGGCCGGCTCGGTGGCACGATTCCGGACGGCCCGCTCGTCGTCAGCCCGGGCACCGTCGCCACGGCCCTCGCCGTGGGCATCCTGATCACGATGCTCGCCGCCTGGCTGCCGGGCCGGCGCGCCGCGAAGATCCCGCCGGTCGCCGCCATGGGCAGCGTGCACGCGAAGGCCACCACCAGGTCCCTGGTCCTGCGGAACACGATCGGCGCCCTGCTGGCCTCGGCCGGCACCGCCGTCATCCTGTACAGCACCACGTTGAACGCCTCGGACGCCCAGGGCCCGATGGGCCTCGGCGCGGCGATCCTCGTCATCGGCGTCTTCGTCCTCACCCCGCTGCTGTCCCGCCCGCTGATCGCGGCCGCGGCGCCCCTGCTGCGTGTCTTCGGGGTCGCCGGGAAGCTGGCCCGGCAGAACTCGGTGCGCAACCCGCGGCGCACCGCCGCCACCGCCTCGGCCCTGATGATCGGCCTGACCCTGATCACCGCGCTGACCGTGATGGCGGGAAGTCTGCAGACCGCGATCGACAAGATGGCGTCCTCCGCTCTCAAGGCGGACTACGCGGTGACGATGGCGAACGGCAACGACCTCTCGCCCGACGTGGAGAACACGCTGAAGTCGACCGACGGCGTCATCGCGACCAGCCCCCTGCGCAACGCACCCTCGCGCATCGACGGCCAGACCGAGTTCCTGACCGGCGTCGACGGCGCCACCATCGGCAAGTTGACCGCCCTGACGGTCGACGACGGCACCTTCCAGGTCGGCGGCACCCGGGTCGTCGCCGACCACGACACCGCCACGGCCCACCACTGGACGGCCGGTTCCCGGTTCACGGTGTCGTACGAGGACGGCAGGAAACAGCAGCTGACGGTCGCCGGCATCTACCAGAGCACCGAGATGATGCGCGGCATCATGCTGGACACCGCGACGCTCGCGCCGCACCAGAGCGAGCCGTCCGACATGCAGGTCCTGGTCAAAACGTCCGGCGGCGCCACCGTCTCGGCCAAGGACACGCTGGTGAAGGCGCTCGGCGACAACCCGGCCATCAGAATCATGGACAAGAAGGACATCTCCCACAGGATCGGGCAGATGTTCACGCTGATGCTGAACATGCTCTACGGCCTGCTGGCCATGGCCGTGATCGTCGCCGTGCTCGGCGTCATCAACACCCTGGCCATGTCGGTCTTCGAGCGCGCGCAGGAGATCGGCATGCTCCGCGCGATCGGACTGGACCGCAGGGGCATCAAGCGGATGGTCCGTCTGGAGTCCTTGGTGATCTCGCTCTTCGGCGGCGTGCTCGGCATCGGCCTGGGGGTGTTCTTCGGCTGGGCCGCCGGTGAACTGCTCGGCACGAGGCTGGCGACCTACGAGCTGATCCTGCCGTGGGGCCGCATGGCCATCTTCCTCCTCCTGGCGGCGACGGTGGGTGTGCTGGCCGCCCTGTGGCCGGCCCGCCGTGCGGCGCGCCTGAACATGCTGACGGCGATCAAGTCGGAGTAGCGAAGACGCCGAGAGGGCCCCGTTCCGCTGAGGGAACGGGGCCCTTTCGGTGTGCGTGCGGACGTCACTCGCCCCAGGCACGGGAGCGCAGGGGCATTCCGGACGCACCCGACTGCGGCGTCCGCACTGCCAGCACCTGGTTGACGCCGATGCGGTTACGTTCGAAGGACAGTGCGGAGGCGGCCATGTAGAGGCGCCAGACACGGGCCCGCCCGGGGCGGGTGAGGCGCTGCGCCCGTACCCACTCGGCCTCCAGGTTGGCGACCCAGCGGCGCAGGGTGAGGGCATAGTGCTCGCGCAGACCCTCGACGTCGCGGACCTCGAACCCGGCGCGCTCCAGCTGTGTCACCGTGGTGCCGATGGGTGCGAGTTCACCGTCCGGGAAGACGTAGGCGTCGATGAACGCGTCGACGGAATAGGCGGACTCGTCCTTCTGGGGCCGCCGCGCGATCTGGTGGTTGAGCAGCCGCCCGCCCGGCTTCAGCAGGGCGTACAGATCGCGGGCGTAGTCCAGATAGCGCTCCGCGCCGACGTGCTCGGCCATGCCGATGGAGGAGATGGCGTCGTACGGGCCGTCGGTGACGTCGCGGTAGTCCTGCACTCGGATCTCCACGCGATCGGTCAGGCCCTCGTCGGCGACCCGCTTGCGGGCGTACGCGGCCTGCTCCTGGGAGAGGGTGATGCCGACGACGCTCACGCCGTGCTCGCGGGCGGCGTGCACGGCCATGGAGCCCCAGCCGCAACCGACGTCGAGAAGCCGCTGACCGGGCTTCAGACTCAGCTTGCGGCAGACCAGTTCCAGCTTGTCGCGCTGGGCGTCCTCGAGGGTGGACCCGGCGCCGGCCCAGTAGGCGCAGGAGTACACCATCGACGGGCCCAGGACGATCTCGTAGAAGTCGTTGCCGACGTCGTAGTGGTGACTGATGGCACGCCGGTCGCTGCGCCGGGTGTGAAGGTGGCCGCGGACCCTGCGGACCTCCTCACGGGGCGGCGGGGGCGGCGGGAAGGGCCCGGCCATCTTGGCGAGGCCCCGGACGGCGGCGCGGACCTTCGGGTCGCGGACGGCCTGGCCGAGGGAACGGGCGTCGTCGCCGCGCTCCCAGATGAGGCCGGCGAGGAGATCGAGGGCGGTGTACAGGTCACCGTCGATCCCCAGGTCCCCGGCGACCCAGCCGCGGGCGAGGCCCAACTCGCCCGGTTTCCACAGCAGACGGCGCAGGGCGCGGCGATTGCGCACGACGAGGGCGGGAGCGCCGGGCGGTCCGGACTCCGAACCGTCCCAGGCGCGGATGCGCACCGGGAGCGGGGCTCCCAGCAGTTGTTCGACGAGGCTCTTCAGCCGCGGCGCGGCGTCGGCCATGGTGCACACCTCCCATTGGGGCGTCCCCTTGCTCGAACACAGTCGCGAGCTTGGGGAAGACGATCCCGGAATGCTCGACACCACGTAAACACCTACGGGGCCGCGCCGCAGTCCCCCGTTGGCGTTACAGCTGGGCAAAAAGCCTGCGCGCACGCCGAAAGGGGCCGCCCGCACCACGGATGGCGGGCGGCCCCTTTCGGGTGTTGCCGGGGGAAACGCAGGTCAGGAGGCCTTGGCCTTCTCCTCGGTCTTGACCGCGGCGACGGCCACGGGCGCCGGCTTGGCAGCCTCGTAGAACTCCTCGCGCGGCGACTCGATCGCGCCGAGCGAGACGACCTCGCGCTTGAGGAACATGCTCAGCGTCCAGTCGGCGAAGATCCGGATCTTCCGGTTCCACGTCGGCATCGCCAGACCGTGGTAGCCGCGGTGCATGTACCAGGCGAGACGGCCCTTGACCTTGATCTTCATCTTGCCCATGACGATCATCGCGACGCCCTTGTGGAGACCGAGCCCGGCCACCGCGCCCTTGTTGGCGTGCGAGTACTCCTTCTGCGGGAAGCCCCGCATGCCGGAGATCACGTTGTCGCCGAGGACCTTGGCCTGGCGGAGGGCGTGCTGGGCATTCGGCGGGGTCCAGGCGTTCTCGTTGCCTGCCTTGCGGCTGGCGAGGTCCGGGACCTGGGCGTTGTCGCCCGCGGCCCAGATGTAGTCCGTGCCCTGCACCTGGAGCGTGGGCGCGGTGTCGACGTGGCCGCGCGGACCGAGCGGCAGCCCGAAGCGGGCGAGCGCCGGGTTCGGCTTGACGCCGGCCGTCCACACGATCGTGTTGGAGTCGACCTCGAGACCGTTCTTCAGCACCACATGGCCGTCGACGCAGGACTCCATGGAGGTGGAGAGGTAGATCTCGACGCCCCGGCCCTCGAGGTGCTCCTTGCCGTACTGGCCGAGCTTGGGGCCGACCTCGGGAAGGATCTTGTCTGCGGCGTCGACAAGGATGAAGCGCATGTCCTCACGGGACACGCTCCTGTAGTACTTGGCCGCGTCCCGGGCCATGTCCTCGACCTCACCGATGGTCTCCGCACCGGCGAAACCACCGCCGATGAAGACGAAGGTGAGCGCCTTGCGGCGGATCTCCTCGTCGGTCGTGGAGTCGGCCTTGTCGAGCTGCTCGAGGACGTGGTTGCGCAGGCCGATGGACTCCTCGATGCCCTTCATGCCGATGCCCTGCTCGGCGAGGCCGGGGATCGGGAAGGTGCGGGAGACCGCGCCGAGCGCGACGACGAGATAGTCGAAAGGCAGCTCGTACGCCTCGCCGACCAGCGGGGCGATCGTGGCGACCTTGCGGTCCTGGTCGATGGTGGTGACCCGGCCGGTGAGGACCTCCGCCTTCGGCAGCACGCGTCGCAGCGGGACGACGACGTGCCGGGGGGAGATGCTGCCGGCGGCGGCTTCGGGAAGGAAGGGCTGGTAGGTCATGTACGAGCGCGGGTCGACGACCGTGACGGTCGCCTCGCCGTAGCGCATCTTCTTCAGAATGCGACGAGCTGCGTACAGGCCTACGTACCCACCGCCTACTACGAGGATCCTGGGACGCTCCGTGGTGCTCATGGCATCGAGTATCCACCCGCCCCTGGGGGGTCGCTCGTGCGCCCCTTCACAAGCTTGGTCGTGGTATCTGCTACACTGCGCCACTCGCATGACGGAGGTCATGGCGCCGCGGAGGCAGCACCCTGTACAGCGGATGGCGGCCAAGGCCGCGTGAGCTGCTCCTCAAGGCGTTCGGGGCACCGGCCGCGGGCTCCGCGCCCCCGTCGGCGACTCCCCCGAGAACGCTCGCGTGAGCACCCCCGAGGATGCCTTGAGCCCTACGGATGGCCGAGTGGACCCCCATCATCGCCCAGCAGGTGCGATTTCCTTGTGAAGAACTTCACGAAGTTTTCCGCCGGCCCGCATCCGAAGGTGCGCAAGACCCCTTCGGATGCGCTCATACGTTATCCGACCCGCTCAAGAGAGGCTGCCGACGGGTAGGAAATCCCCGCCCGGAGCTCCCTGATCGCCCGTCAGATCCCGTTCACGGCCCGGGCGATGGGTGTCCGCTACGCGATGGACCAGGCGATGCCGTCGAGGATGTCGTGCTCGCTGACCACGACCTCGGCGGCCTCGATCCGCTCCATGATCGCGAGCAGGACGAGGGCGCCCGCGCCGATCACATCGACGCGGCCCGGGTGCATGGAGGGGATCGCCGCGCGCTCGGCGTGCGTGGACCTCAGCAGCCGCTCGGTGATCTCACGGACGCGGTCCTGGGAGATCCGGGAGTGGTGGATCCTCTCGGAGTCGTACTCCGGGAGTTCCTGATCGATCGCCGACAGCGTGGTGACCGAGCCGGCGAGCCCCACGAGCGTGCGCGCCTCGTGCAGCGGAACGGTCTTCTCCACCAGGTCCAGTGCGGCCTCGATGTCGGACCGTATGGCCGCGATCCGCTCCGGGGTCGGCGGATCGGAGACAACTCCCTCGTGCACGAGATGACGTTCGGTCATACGGACGCAGCCGATGTCGACGGAGCGCGCCGCCCGCACATGCTCCTCGCCGACGACGAACTCCGTGGAACCACCGCCGATGTCCACGACCAGGAAGGGCTTGTCCAGGTCCTCGCGGCCCGCCAGCTCCTTGGTCGCGCCCGTGAAGGAGAACTCCGCCTCCTGCTCGCCGGAGATGACCTCGGGCTCAACGCCGAGGATCTCCAGCACCCCACGGACGAACACGTCCCGGTTCTCGGCGTCCCGGGAGGCGGACGTGGCGACGAAACGGATCCGCTCGGCGCCATGCTCCTTGATGATCTCGGCGTACTCCCGGCAAGCGGCGAACGTGCGCTCCAGGGCCTCGGGGGCGAGCCGCCCGGTCCGGTCCACGCCCTGGCCGAGCCGGACGATGGTCATCCGCCGGTCCAGTTCGACGAGTTCACCGGTGGCCGGGGTGGCGTCCGCAACCAGGAGCCGGATGGAGTTCGTACCGCAGTCGACGGCGGCGACGCGCGTCATTTGTCTTCCTCCTCGGAATCGTCGGGCTCGACGGCGGTCCGGTCGGGGCCGGACGTGTCCGCCTGCGACTCGTCACCGGACGGCGGGCCCGCGGGCGTCACGCACGACCCCTTGCGCCACCACTGAGGCAGCATCCCGATCGCCTCGTCGCCCAGCGGGTTGACCCCGGGGCCGGCGACCAGGGAGTGCGCGACGAGCACGTGCAGGCACTTCACCCGGTCCGGCATGCCGCCCGCGCTCGGGAAGCCCTCCAGGACCTCGATGGCGTCGCGGCGGGCGATGTAGTCCTCGTGCGCCGCGCGGTAGGCGGCGGCCAGTTCGGGGTCGGTCGCCAGGCGCTCCGTCATCTCCTTCATGACGCCGTTCGCCTCCAGCGTGCCGATCGCCGAGGCGGCACGCGGGCACGTCAGGTAGTACGTCGTCGGGAACGGTGTGCCGTCGGGGAGCCGCGGCGCCGTCTCCACGACGTCCGGCTGCCCGCACGGGCACCGGTGCGCGATCGCGCGCAGCCCGCGAGGGGGACGCCCGAGCTGCTGCTCGATGGCCTCGACGTCCGCGTCCGTGGGCTCGGTGCGCGGGGTGGGCGGCAGATCGAACAGCGTCAGCGCGCAGCGCTCCCCTTGCGGGGCTGCGGAGGGGCGGCGGGCAGGAGTTTCCATGGCTGTCTTTCAGGCTGTCTTTCTCATCGGTGCGCTGATCCGTCCGGTCGGTGATGCGCCGGTCGCGGGGTCATCGGTTCACAGCGCCTCTTCGGTTCACGGCGGGAACGCCGTGCACGGCCGCCTCGACCGGGCGGCGGGCCGGCTCACCGGCTGGACTTGTCGGACCTGTCGACCCCGTCCCAGATGTTGTCGTACCAGGGGCGCGCGGCCGTCGTACGGTTTGCACGCGACTGTTTGGCCGCGTCCGGGTCGATCACGATGTAACCGGTCTCCCCCGGCATCACGTAGTGCAGCCGCAGCCGGATCTGCTGCTCCGCGTACGCGTCGTCATGCCAGCGCGCCTTGAGGTCACGCAGCTGCTCGACCCGCTCGCGGGCCTGTGCCTGCTGCCGCTCCAGGTCGGCGATCTCGGCCCGCTGGGAGACGTACTGCCTTATCGGATACGCGAGCGCCACGACC
This sequence comes from Streptomyces chiangmaiensis, assembly GCF_036281785.1. Taxonomy (NCBI): domain Bacteria; kingdom Bacillati; phylum Actinomycetota; class Actinomycetes; order Kitasatosporales; family Streptomycetaceae; genus Streptomyces; species Streptomyces chiangmaiensis. The sequence goes on from NZ_JAYWVC010000007.1 coordinate 67,432, forward strand.
AGCGAGCACAGGACGAGCGCGAGCAGCGCGGCCCGGCCGGTCAGCCGGGAACGGCGGGCCTGCCGTCTGGTCTGGGAGCGATAGACCCGGGCCGCCGTCTGCTCCCCGAGCAGCCGCAGCCTGGTCGCGGTGGAGAACCGGTCACGGTCCTTCACGGCCATGTCCCCGCCTCCCCTTCACACGTGCGTACGTCCCCGCACACGGTACGGGACCGGGTACGGGGACGTACGGACGACGGGCTAAGGCGTGGCCCTGCCCGCTCAGCCCTTGAAGCGCGGGAACGCGCTGCGGCCGGCGTACACCGCGGCGTCGTCGAGGATCTCCTCGATGCGCAGCAGCTGGTTGTACTTGGCGACGCGCTCGGAGCGGGCCGGGGCGCCGGTCTTGATCTGGCCGCAGTTGGTGGCGACGGCCAGGTCGGCGATGGTGACGTCCTCGGTCTCGCCGGAGCGGTGGGACATCATGCACTTGAAGCCGTTGCGCTGGGCCAGCTCGACGGCGTCCAGGGTCTCGGTCAGCGAACCGATCTGGTTGACCTTGACCAGCAGGGCGTTGGCGGTGCCCTCCTCGATGCCGCGGGCCAGGCGCTCGGGGTTGGTGACGAACAGGTCGTCGCCCACCAGCTGGACCTTGTCGCCGAGCCGGTCGGTGATGACCTTCCAGCCGGCCCAGTCGTCCTCGAACAGCGGGTCCTCGATGGAGACGAGCGGGTAGGCCGCGACGAGCTCCTCGTAGTACTCCGTCATCTCGGCGGCGGAGCGCTCCTTGCCCTCGAAGAGGTACTTGCCGTCCTTGTAGAACTCGGAGGCGGCGACGTCCAGGGCGAGGGCGATCTGCTCGCCGGGGACGTACCCGGCCTGCTTGACGGCCTCGAGGATGAGGTCCAGGGCCTCGCGGTTGGAGCCGAGGTTCGGGGCGAAGCCGCCCTCGTCGCCGAGGCCGGTGGACAGGCCCTTGGTCTTCAGCACCTTCTTGAGGGTGTGGTAGACCTCGGTGCCCCAGCGCAGGGCCTCGGAGAAGGACTCCGCACCGATCGGGGCGATCATGAACTCCTGGATGTCCACATTGGAGTCGGCGTGCGAGCCGCCGTTCAGGATGTTCATCATCGGCACCGGCAGCAGGTGCGCGTTCGGGCCGCCCAGGTAGCGGAAGAGCGGGAGGTCGCTCGCCTCGGAGGCGGCGTGGGCGACGGCGAGGGAGACGCCGAGGATGGCGTTGGCGCCGAGCGAGCCCTTGTTGTCGGTGGCGTCCAGGTCGAACATCGCCTGGTCGATCAGCCGCTGCTCGGTGGCGTCATAGCCGACGAGCTCCGGGCCGATCTGCTCGATGACGGCGAGGACGGCCTTCTCGACGCCCTTGCCCTGGTAACGGTTGGGGTCACCGTCGCGGAGCTCGATGGCCTCGAAGGCGCCGGTGGAGGCGCCGGACGGAACGGCGGCACGACCCGTGCTGCCGTCGTCGAGGCCGACCTCGACCTCGACCGTGGGGTTGCCTCGGGAGTCCAGGATTTCCCGGGCTACGACGACGTCGATGGACGGCACGAGCATCTCCTTCTTGGATGTGACGCTGAGAGTGCGGGGCACCTTGCGACTAGAGCCTAACCGTCCCGGGTCATCGGCCAGCCGACCGACCGTCCCGTGGACAGAGTGAGGGTCCACATTGTTCCTGTGCGGAACAAAGGCGGAGGGAAAGTCGCGGTGAAGAGCGCGGGGCGCGTAAGCAAAAAAGCCCCGCTCCGGTGCGTACGGGGGAACACGCACCGGAGCGGGGAGCCCGTGGGGACGGGGGCTGCCTTCACGCGACCGTCACGCCGGAGGTCACGTACATCAGGACGCTGTGGACCGGCTACCGGACCGCTGTCACTTCAGGTGCAGCTGCTGGCCCGGGTAGATGAGGTCGGCGTCCTCGACGATGTCCTTGTTCAGCTGGAAGAGCTTCTCCCAGCCGCCCTGGACGTGGTGCTTCGCGGCGATCGAGCTGAGGGTGTCGCCCTTGATCACCTTGTATTCGCCGTCACCCTTCTCGACCTTCTTGCCGGCCGAAGTGGTGCCGGTCTTCTGCGCGGCCGGACGCTCGGCCGAACGGGAGGCCTGCTGCGAGGTCGTGTGGGCGGCGCCGCTCTTCGTGGCGCCGGAGGAGGCGCCGGCGGCCGCGCCGTTGTACGGGGTGCTGGACAGGCCCTTGCCGCAGACCGGCCAGGCGCCCTTGCCCTGACCCGCGAGGACCTTCTCGGCTATGGCGATCTGCTGCGCCTTGGTGGCCAGGTCCGCCCGCGAGGCGTAGGCGGTGCCACCGTAGGCGGCCCATGTGGAGTTCGTGAACTGCAGACCGCCGTAGAACCCGTTGCCGGTGCTGATGGACCAGTTGCCACCGGACTCGCACTGGGCGACGGAGTCCCATTCGGCGGCGGTGGCCGCGGAGGCGTTGCCGGCCGCGAGCAGCGGGGCGGCGACGGCGGCACCGGTGACACCGGCGAGCGAGATGACACGGACGGCCTTGGACGGGCGGCGGTGCTTGCCCTTGCCGGAACACAGCATGGTTCGTTCCCCTCACCGACGCCTGCGAGGTGAGCTGTCGGGTTCGGGCCGGTTGAGTTGCCCGGCCGCGCGCCACTGGGCGCACGGCTTCACCCCAAGCCGCCCCGGTCCATGTCCGGGCGCGGCGCTTACCTTGGGTCCCCCGCTCCTGCCTACGGCGCTTGACGCGACGACTGTTCCGCACGGCCACTGGCAGGATTCGGCGTTGCGACCGTGGGGGCCCGCTGTGGCGAGCGGTCATGACCGTAAGCAGCCGATCCGCCGAATTCCAAAGACGATCAGGGCCGATGAGACCCATCTCTCACCATCGCCAAACCGGACATTAAGCCCGAAGCGGGATGTGAAGTACCGTAGGCCGACGTGCAGTTCAGCGCTTCCCGGCGTGCGGGTCCGCGTCGAGCGCAAGGCTCTGGCCGGGGAGGATGTGGTCCGGATCGGCGCCGACCGTCCGCTTGTTCACGTCGTACAGCGCCCGCCATCCACCCGTGAGGTCAAGGGAGTCGGCGATGCCCGACAGATTGTCACCGGGGCGGACGGTGTACGAGCCGTCGGCGGCGTCCCGCGCGGCTCGGGAGTCGCGCGAGGCGTGCCGGCCGATCGAGTCGCCCGTGCGGCCGTCGGCGTCGCCCTCGCCGGCGCTGCCGCCGCGATGGCGGCCGAAGCCGGAGGTCTCATCCGCACCGCCGCCCGAAGAGGCATCGCTCTGACCGGACTTGTCCGACTCGTCACCCTTCATCGCGGCAGCGGACGGACCGCCGGCGCTCTGGGAATGCTTCGCACCCGCACCGTGGTCGGCGGAGTCGTGGGACGCGCCGAAGGAAAGGGACGGCTTTGCGGAAGCGGATGTTCCGGATGAGTCGGACAGGCCGGAGTCGAGCCCGAAGCCGGACGAGGAGCCCCGGCCGGACGATTCGCCCGCGACGCCCGTGTCGACGTCCGCGGAGCCGGAGTCCTCGTTCAGGCCGGCGACGAGCCCGCAGGCGGACCAGACGGAGACACCGCGGTCGTCGAGGATCCTCTCGGCGACGGCTATCTGCTGCGAACGGCTCGCCTGGTCGGCGCTCGGGGCGTAGTCGAGGCCGCCGTACTTCTCCCAGTCCCGCTGCGTCAACTGGAGCCCGCCGTAGTGGCCGTTCCCGGTGTCGGCGCTCCAGGAACCGTCGCTCTCGCATTGCGCGACCTGGTCCCAGGTGGTGGCGTCGGACGCACTGGCGCCGGTGGCCCCGAGCAGCGGAATCGCGATCGCTGAGCCGGTCACCCCTGCCGCGACGAGGAGAGCCGGAGCCTGGCGGGGGCGACGGTGACGACCGTTCCCGGAGAGCATGCGATTGCCTTTCACACGACAGCAGTGAACGCAGGGGCGGCTGTGGCGTACCGCCCCGTTGCTGCGTGAACGTATCGGCAGTCGGTCGCCTGTCACAAGTTAATGCAGCGCAGATCACGTGAAGATCACAGAGGTGAAGAGCTGTCACCCCCCTGCGACCGGCGGTGCGTTCGCCGCGTCATCCGGCGGGACGGAGGTGATCTTTTTGGGAATCGGGGTGAATTCCACAGGAAGTGTGCGCAATCCACGCATGATGAGCCCTCCCCGCCAGCGCAGATCGGTTGAATCCACCGCGAGTTGCAGGTCCGGGAGACGGGTGAGGAGGGTGGCGAGTGCGGTCTGTCCCTCCAGGCGGGCCAGCGGGGCGCCGAGGCAGTAGTGGATGCCGTGTCCGTACCCCAGGTGCTGGTTGTCGCGACGGGCGAGGTCGAGCCTGTCGGGGTCGGCGAACCGCTCGGGATCCCGGTCGGCGGCCGCGAGCACGACCAGCACCGGATCCCCGGGGGCGATGTCCTGCCCGCCGATGGTGAGCGGCTGTGTGGCGAAGCGCCAGGTGGCCAGTTCCACCGGGCCGTCGTAGCGGAGGAGTTCCTCGACACCGGTCTCGAGCAGGCCCCGTTCGCCGCGGGCGAGGGAAGCCTGAAGCCGGGCGCGCTGCCCGGGGCGGCCGAGGAGGGCATAGGTGCCGTTGCCGATGAGGTTGACCGTGGTCTCGAACCCGGCGAACAGCAGGATGAAGGCCATGGCGGCGGCCTCGTTCTCGGTGAGGTGCTCACCGTGGTCGGAGGCGCGGATGAGCCCGGAGATGAGGTCCTCGCCGGGCCCGGGCGCCTCGGGCAGGGCCTCGCGCTTGCGGTGGATGAGGTCGGCGAGGTAGCCGCGCATCTTCTTGACGGAACGGGCGACTCCGCCCCTCGGCCCCCCGCCGTGCCGGATCATCATCCCCGCCCAGTCCCGGAAGTCGTCCTGGTCCTCGCGGGGTACGCCGAGCATGTCGCAGATGGCGTAGATGGGCAGCGGGAAGGCGAACTCGTGGATGAGGTCGGCGGAGCCGCGGCCCGCGAACCCGTCGATGAGCCGGTCGGTCAGCTCCTGCACCCGCGGCGCGAACTCCGCGACGCGCCGGGGTGTGAAGGCCTTGGAGACAAGCCGGCGCAGCCGCGTGTGGTCCGGCGGGTCGATGTTGAGCAGATGCGTCATCAGCTCCGCCTTGCGCTCGCCGGGGATGCCGGTCTTGCCCTTGGCGTGCGCGGGTTCGTCGTGATGCGCCGGGTTCTTGCTGAGCCGCTGATCGGCGAGGGCCTGCTTGGCGTCGGCGTAACGGGTGACCAGCCAGGCCTCGACACCGCTCGGCAGTTCGGTCCGGTGCACGGGGGCGTGGTCACGGAGCCAGGCGTAGGCGGGGTAGGGGTCGGCGGCGAACTCCCGGGTGAAGAGCTCGGGGGTGGAGTTCGTGGGCTCGGGGTGGGGCTGGTTGGTCACTCCTTGACGGTATCCGGCGGCCAGGTCCGGGCCGTACCTCAGCCGCCGCTCTCCGCCTCCCGAATCGCGTCCCGGTACGCCCGCGCCGCCGCCCGCAGTGCCGCCTCCGGGTCCACGCCCTCCGCCTCGGCTCGCGCGGCCATCGCCAGCAGTTCGTAGCCGACGCCCTTCCCTTGAGGCAGCGGAACGTCGAGACCGGCCGTGTGGGCACGGGACGAGAGCTTGGCCGCGAGGGCCAGGCCCGGCTGGCCGAGGGGGACGCCCTCCGTCACCGAGGTGCGCCGCTTCTCCACCGCCTTTGTCCGCAGCCAGTGCTCCTTGACTTCTTCCGGTGTCGTGGCGGTCTCGTCGCCGAAGACGTGGGGGTGGCGGTGGATCAGCTTGGCGACGATGCCGCCCGCCACGTCGTCGATGGAGAAGGGGGCGTCCGCGTCCTCCTCCGCGATGCGGGAGTGGAAGACGACCTGGAGCAGGACGTCGCCCAGTTCCTCGCGCAGTTCGTCGCGGTCGCCCGCTTCGATCGCCTCGACCAGTTCGTACGCCTCCTCGATGCCGTACTTGGCCAGACCCTGGTGGGTCTGACGGGAGGACCAGGGGCACTCGGCGCGGATGCGGTCCATGACCTGGACGAGGTCGAGCAGCCGGGCGCCCGGCAGGTCGTACGACGCGGGGAGCAGCTCCAGCTCCGGCATCCGCACCCGCCCGGAGCCGGCCAGCCGGGCCAGGCCGTCGGTGAGGTGCGGTTCTCCCTCGCCGGTCGCGACGACGACCACCCTGCGGCCGCCGGCGCAGGCGTCCACCAGCTCCTGCGCGGTCGGGGCGGCCTCGTCGACCGCTATGCCCGCCTCACGCAGATAGGGCAGCTGAGGATGCGCGCCGTCCGCGCACAGGACCCGGTCGGCGTCGCGCAGCGCCTGCCAGGCGGGCCACGAGAGCAGACCCGGCGCAACCCGGTGGCTGGTGGTGAGCAGGACGATACGGCCGGCGGCCGCCTCGGAGGCGTCGGTCCCGTGCGGACCGTGGGCGCGGGAGCTGGTTGCGTTCACCCTTCGAACGTAACGCACGCCACCGACGCCCCCGTACGTCGTCCACAGGCGGTGGACCGGCCCGGCCCCACCCGCGCTACGCCGGCTGCCCGGCCGCCGCCGTGACCTCCTTGACCCAGGGCGTCCTGGCGTCCACACGGCTGCTCTTCTGCACGTCCCAGGTGCCGTAGCGCGGATTGAGTTTGATGTCGAGTTCCTTGGACGCCTCCGCCATGGCCGTCCAGAAGGCGGCCTTGCCGTCGGTCGTGTTCATGTCGACGCCGAGCGCCGAGGCCAGCTTCTGGGCCCGGACCTCCGTGCGAAGGCTGTCGTCAAGGCGCCGGGGAGCGACCCCGTACTGCTGCAGCCACGCCGACTGCAGCGCCTTGCTGCCGCCCGCCTGCCGCTCCAGGCTCGCCCGCATCTGCTCGACGTCGCTGCGGTCGACGCTCACGCCCACCTCCTTGGCGGCGCGGTTCAGGACCCGGTCGAGAACCATGGTGTGGAGCGTGTCGCGGGTGAGGCTGCTGGTCTGGGCGACCGTCTGCCGGTACTGGGCGTCGTCCGTGGCGGCGGCACGCTGGGCCGCGCGCACCTCGTTCACCCGGCTCTCCAGCTGTGCGACCGAGATCCGCTGCCCTCCGACGACGGCTGCGGCACCCGCATGGGCGGATCCGCCACATGCGGTGAGGAGCGGAGCCGCGGCCAGGGCGGCGCTGAGGGCGAGCGCGGTGCGACGGCGGTGCAAGGTGGCCTCCCGAGGAGATTGTGCGGCGATGCACAAGGTCTTGCGGTGATCGATGGTAGGCAGTGGCCAGGCTCTGGCCAACCCATTCGAACCAACGATTCGCCGGGACTTCGGGCACCGCCGCACCCGCCCTCGGGATCAGCCGGTGATGGCGACCGGCGCGTCCCACGCGTCGCGGTCCACGGTGAGCGTGTAACCGTTCCGCGTCTCCTTGCTGTTGACCATGTACTGGTGGGCGCGGCTGTGGCCGGTGTACTGGGACGTGCTCCACGGCCAGTCCGTGGTGGTGGTGTTCTGCTTGTCCCACAGGGCGTACCAGAGGTTGCCCGGCAGGTCGGTCTTGTTCGTCGCGGTGGCGATGGCCTTCGCGCTGGAACTGGTGAAGCCGTAGAAGCCGGCGCGGTACGTCTTGGCGCGCAGCGTCTTGGTGAAGGAGCGGACGTAGGTGAGCACCGCGTCGTTGCACGACTTGTCGGTGATGTCGTACGGCTCCATGTCGAGGTAGATCGCGCTGCCGGCCTTCATCCCGAGAGCCGAGGCCTTGGACACCGCGTCCGCGGCGTCCTTCGCGCCGAGCGAGGCGGCGGTGGCGGCGGTCAGCTTCTCGGGGTTGGAGCTGGTCTGGCAGGGCGGCTGGGCGCCGACGTAGATCGGGATGAGCTTCCAGCCGACCGAGCTGACCGACTTCACCCAGGAAGCGGTGAGGTTGGGCTGGCCGCAGCCGCGGTTCGTGCCGCCGACGTACACGGCGGCCGCTCCGTAGAGGCCGCCCTTCCAAGCCTTCATCGCGGCGAGCGACGGCGCGGTACAGGTGTCGAACGCGCGGCCCGTGTACGTCTTCTGGGCGGGCCAGGTGGTGGCCGCCATCGAGGTCTGCGCGTCGATCCCGGCCCCCGCGACCACGGCGGCACCCGTCACCCCCCAGGCGATGTATCTGCGCTTCTTGGACAGCCGGTGACTCGACATGAAGGCCCCACCCCGATGATCGATCGTGTATGACACAAACGGAGGCAAGCTAGCGGACGGCGCTTCCACGATCGGAAAACGCAATTCCCCCGACCACACAAGATTTCCCCAAGGCGCAGCAAAAACCAGGGCCTCGGGCGTACCTCAGCCGCGCACCTGTCCCAGCCACTGCAGCGTCCGGCGGACGTCCACGGCCAGCGGATGACCGGGGCCGCGCATGCGTTCGACGTCGTGCAGGAGCCGTACCAGCGTGTCGTGGGCGGCTGCGCGGTCGCCGAGGGCGAGCAGCAGATGACCGATGCGGCGGCGGACGTCATGGGCGAGTTCCGGGTCCCCCGCCACATACTGGTTCTCGTAGTACGGCAGCAGCGCGCGGTACTCGGCGAGCGCCGCCGCCGGCTCGCCCAGCTGCTCGAGGCACTGCGCGATGTCGTAGCGGAAGCGAAGCGACTGGGGGTCCGCCTGGCCTGCCTCGGCGGCGCGTTCGTCCGCGAGGCGGCGCAGTTCGGGCAGCGCACGCCGGTACTGGCCGTCGTCCATGAGGGTGGCCGCGTACTGCTTGCGCAGGGTGCGGACGACCGGTGAGTGCTCGCCGTGCTGGGCGGCGGCCGCCGGGAGGATCGCGCCGAGGATGTCGACGGCCTGGGTGATGCGGCCTTCCCCGAGCAACCGCTTGACCTCGTCGACGGCGCCCGCGACATCGGGTTTCTCGACCGCCGGCGTCGGCTGCGGCTGGGGCGCCGGGGTGCGTGCCCGGTCCGGCCACGGGGCGTACGGGCGCAGGAAGGGACGCGTGGGGTCGAGGGGGGCGCCTGTGGGCATGCCCTGTGCCGGGAGCAGCGGAAGCAGGTGCTCGTACGTCTCCTGAGCCGAGGCGGGGCGGTGCTGCGGATCCTTGGCGAGCAGGCGCAGGACGAGCGATTCGAGCGGCTCCGGCACCTCCGGGCGCAGCCTGCGCACCGGGACCGGGGGCTCGTAGAGATGGCGGTGCAGTACCCCGAGGGCGGTGGCGCCGGTGAACGGCACGTTCCCGCTCAGGAGTTCGTGCATGAGCACGCCGAGCGCGTAGAGGTCGGTGTACGGGCCGACCGCGCCGCCCATCGCCTGCTCGGGCGCCATGTAGGCAGGCGAGCCGATGGGGGAGCCGGTGTGGGTGAGGCGGGTCGTGTCGCTGTCCATCACCGAGGCCACGCCGAGGTCGAGGACGGTGACCGTGCCGTCCTGCTTGACCATCACGTTCCGCGGCTTGAGGTCCCGGTGGATGATCGGCACGGCGTGCACGGCGGACAGCACGGCGCACAGCTGCGCGGCGACCGCCACCACCCATTGCCAGGGGTAGGGATCGTGCTCCGCGAGGTGGTCCGCGAGGTCGGCCCCGTCGACGTACTGCATGACGAGGTACAGCTCTTCCCCCTCGCTGCCGGCGTCGTGCACGGTGACCAGCCCCGGGTGGTCGACCTGCGCGGTCACACGGCACTCCCGTGCGAAACGCCTGCGCAGTTCGTCCGCCTCCTGGCCGGCCACCTTGTCGGGACGCAGCAGCTTGACGGCCACCCGGCGGTCCAGCCGCTGGTCGTACGCCGTCCAGACCTGGCCCATGCCTCCCTGGCCGATGAGCGTCGACAGTTCGTAACGGCCGGCGACGATGCGTCCGGGGGCCACGCTCACCTGCCGCCCTCGTGCTTGCGCAGATAGTCGCTGAGTTCGTCGAGTTCGGCGCGGACCTGGTCGATGCGCGCGGGCGCGGGACGCTGCGGCTGGGGCTGCGGCGGCGGTACGGGGGTCCGGGGCTGCGGCATGTGGGGGGCGGCGTACGCGGTGGGCTGCGGGTAACCGTGAGCGCCTGCCGGGTGCTGGGGCGGTATGTAGCCCGCGTACCGCGGCTGCTGGAAGTGGCGGATGTCCGCGTACAGGTAGTAGCCGACGCAGGCACAGGCGTTCAGCAGCAGGATGATCATGCCCGCGTTGCCGTTCGGGCTGCTGAAGTCGTCCGTGTGGTCAGTGCTGAGGAAGGAGAAGCTGACGCCCATCGCTGCGAGCGTCCCGACGAAGACCCACCAGTCGCGCCTCTTGTGCGTCACCAGGGCGGCCCGCAGCGGCGCGACCCACGCCAGAAAGCCGATGCTCAGCAGGGCCACCGCCACGAAGAACACGCGCAGTACGACCAGAACCGCGGTCGGGGGGCGCCGCGGTGGCGGCGGCGGGTGGCCGTGGCCGTGCATGGCTGCTCCTGGGTGCCTGGTGAAGACGGATGTGCGAGTGTCGGTCCGAGCGTATAGGCGGACACCGGCAACCCGTCCAGGGTCTGCCGAAACCGTTGTCTCGCTGGTCACCTCTCCCTGTGGTCCGATAAATCAGTGCGATCGGACGGATCAGTCCGGGGCGACCGTGCCGTCGGTCAGGCCGTCGTACAGGCCGCGCACGAGTTGGTCACCGAGGCGGCCCGCGAGCCGCAGGGTGTCCTCGAACGAGGCGAGCGCCATGAAGCGCGCGCCGTAGCGGCGTTGCCGGTCGAGCGGGAGCCGGGGCAACTGGAGGCGGCGCACGTCGAGCCGGGTCGCGGTGGACGCGTAACTGCTGGCCTGACGGTTGTTGGCGGTGCCGCGCAGGAAACCGGCGAGGAACCAGGGATCGAGCGCGGCCGGATCGGGGCGCAGGAGCGTGAGGTTGCGCCCGAGGGCAGCCCCGGCGGTCGCCCGGTCGATCACCCGCGCAACGGCGCCGCCGCCCAGCACCGGGACGACGACGTCGCCCTCCTCGACGAGGACCGGTTCCTCACCGGCCTCGGGCAGTGTGCCGGAGGGCGCGGTGCCGACGATGACGTCGTGATCGGTGAGCACCCGCGCATGGGGGCCGTTGCCGCCGGTGCGCATCACCAGCGCGCCCGCGCGGGCGAGTTCGCCGACTGTGGTGAGCGGCCAGCGGCCCCGGTCGGCGGTGTCGGCGGCGGACGGGGCGAGGTCGGCGGTGAGGCGGAGGGTTTGGTCGAGGCGTGCGCGCAGGGCACTGAGCTCCTGGGCACCGCCGGCCGCCACAGGGGGCGGGAGGTGTCGGGCGGGGGCCAGGTCGACGTCGTCGTCGAGGAGTTCGATGACGGGCACGGAGCGGCTCACGCCCGGCACCAGAGGTGCGCTGCCGCTGCGGGCGAAGGCGCGCCAGGCGTCGAGCACCGTCGAGCGCACTGCCTGCCAGTCCGGCCCGCCCCGTCCCTCGAGGGTGAGCGCCCCGGTGTCCGCGAGCAGCAACTCGGGCTGTGCAGTGGCCGATGCGGGACGACGCAGCACCCACAGGTGCAACGGAATGTTGTGCGGGGGCGCCGCCCCGGCCGGCAGGGCGATCACGGCGCGCAGAGCACCGCGGCGCAGCAGGTCGGCGCGGATACGGCGGCCCGAGCGGCGCGAGGCGGCGGCCGGCGGCATCAGCAGGACCGCGGTGCCGCCGTCCTTCAGGCGGGCCAACGCGTGCTGCACCCAGGCGAGTTCGGATTCCGTACGGGCCGGGAAGCCGTACTCCCAGCGGGGGTCGTAGGCGAGTTCGTCGTGGCCCCAGTTGCGTTCGTTGAACGGCGGGTGGCACAGCACCGCGTCGGCCCGTACGGTGCCGAAGGCGTCGGACCTGAGGCTGTCGCCGGCGGCGGCGCGCACAACCGCCTTCGTGTGCAGAGCGAGACGCAGCGCGGTGACCGCGGCGAGATGCGGGTCGCTGTCCTGGCCGTGGAGTTCCTGGGCGGGTGCGGGGGCCACGGCGTGCAGCAGGGCACCCGTGCCGCAGGCGGGATCGAGGACCGTCCGCGCGGGGCCGGCGAGGTCTGCCATCAGGGCGGCGAGGTCGCGCGGGGTGAGCGTGTACTGGCGCGGGTTGGCGTCGAGGTGCCGGCCGAGCAGGAAGTCGTACGCCTGTGGGGCCCCCATTTCCGCGGCGAGTTGGGCGGCGCCGCGCAGGAGCGGGGCAAAGGGCAGGAATTCGGCGGCTGCGGGGATCGGCACGACGGACGTGCGGAGCGCCCCCGAGCGGGGCGTGAGCACCTGTTCCAGAGCGGTGGGCAGCAGCTCTGCCAGGCGGGCGTCGGAACCGGCACTCGCCTCCTTCCAGATCGTCGGCCGGTCGTGGACGAGCACCAGGGCACAGCCCGCGTGCACAAGGGCTGTGACAGGCCCCTCCGGGTGGCCGGCGATCTGCTGCCACACGCGCTCCCGCAGGGGCACCTCGGCCAGCTTGCCCTGGCGGCGCAGCCACTCCTCGATGTCCGCGAGCGCGAAGGAGGGGCTGGTCTCGCTGCCGCCGACCGGTTGGGGGAAGTCCGCGTGGCGGCGGCGCCAGTTGCTGACGGCGGCGCGGCCGACTCCTGCCAGCCGGGCGATCCCGGCGGCGGTCACCTCTGTCCCGTTGCCCTGCACCCGCCCGGCTCCCCTCTGCCTTGTGCGGCCCCTCTGCCCGTGCGGCGCCCGCGGTGGTCTTCGCGCGCGGCGCACCCCGCCACGTGACGTCGAGCATACCGATGTGCGCAAGATCCACCCTTTCACGCACGTGTACACAACTCAACATGTGAACCACGTTGACTCGGTTCACAGCCTCTGCTCTTATTGACCCATCGCACGAACGACCGCCCGCGCAAATCGGCGGTCGCGTCGACACGGGGGAGGGAACTGCCGTGGGCACAGAGGACAGGATCGAGCGGGGAGCCGTGGCCCGCGCCGTCGTCACCGGCACGGTGTCGGCGAACGCGGACCACGAAGCGGCCAAGGGCGGCAAGGGACCTTCCACGTCCGCGGGACAGCGCTCCGGGCCCACGCCCGATCGGATGCCACGGTCCTCCGGCCGGTGCTTCCGGCAGCGCTCCAAGACCGCCCCGCACTCCCCCGGATCCATCAAGGCGAACGACAACGTCACCGGAACCGCCGCCGTCACGGTCGGCGCACACGACGCCTGCTTCAAGACCACGGAACGCCGGGACCGCACGACGTCGTCCTGACCCGCCGTTCCCACTCGGGCGGGCGCGTTGTCACGCCGCCCCGCCCCTCTGGCTCGACCCCACTTCACTTCACGCCGTCTCACCTCGAGGAACTCCCATGCGTCGCACCGCTCTTGCCGCTCTCTGCCTCGCCGCCGCGGCCACCGCGGGACTCACCGGCTGCCTGCCCGGCCAGAACATGGCGGACGACAAGCCGAAGGGCCCGTTCGCCGGGCTGACCGGAGGCGAGATCGCCGACCGCGCCATGAAGGCCACCACCGACGCGACATCGTTGCGCATGCAGGGGGACGTCCCCGACGACGAGAGCGACGGCACGATCCGGATCGACATGGCCCTGAACAAGAAGGGCGAGTGCGCCGGCACGCTGAGCATGGCCGGGCAGGGCAAGGCCGACCTGATCAAGAGCGGCGACACCGTCTACATGAAGTACGACGAGGCGTTCCTGCGCGCCCAGGGCAAGGACGATCCCAAGGCCGACACCGACGCGGTGGTGACCATGCTGGCCGGCAAGTGGACCAAGATGTCGGCGAAGGGCAAGGACGCCAAGGACATCGCGGGCTTCTGCGACCTGGACACGGTGCTGGCCGACGTCCGGAACGTGAACTCGGACGCGACCCGCGACCGGACGACCACGGTCAACGGCACTTCGGCGATCGTCCTGCAGGAGAAGGAAGGCAAGGACCGCTACACGCTGTACGTCGCCACGGAGGGCAAGCCGTACCTGCTGAAGGTCACCAGCACCTCCAAGAAGGACCCGGGCACGGTCGCCTTCACCGACTACGACAAGCCGGTCCCGGCCGCCGCGCCCAAGGGCGACGTCCTCGACCTGGACAAGCTGGGCGGCTGACATGAGCCGGGCGGTGCGGTCGGGGCCGAACGGAGGGGGCGGCCCCGACCGCACCGACCCACCGCGCCCCGCAGCCACACCCGTGCGTCGGGCCTGGGCGAGGGCGCGCCGTTCGGCAGGGTGGACCACCAGGATCAGGCGGCCGAGTGGTACGGATGCGGCGCCCACCGCGCGGGCCGGGGCGGGTGGGAAATCTCAGCCGCCGCACAGCTTCAGCATCATCGCCTTGTCGGCGGACGTGACGGGAAGGTCGTACTTCAGCGACACCTGGGCGAAGCGCACCGCATAGGAGCAGCGGATGCTCTTGTTCGGGGGCAGCCATGCGGCCGGGCCGGAGTCGCTCTTGGCGCCGTTGGTGGGGCCGTCCACCGGAATCAGGTTGAGCGGGTCGTTGGCGATGTCCTCGCGCTTGCCCTTCGTCCAGTGCGAGGCGCCCATCTGCCAGTCGTACGACAGCGGCATGACGTGGTCGATCTGGACCGTGGTGGCACGGGACTTGGTCCATTCGATCGTCTTCGCGGTGTACGGGTCGTGCAGCGTCATCGAGATGACGACGCAGTCCGAGCCCGCCCGGAAACGGACCTGCTCCCCGTCTCGCCTCAAGAGGTCGTTTCTCGAATCGCAGCCGTTGTGAGCGTAGGGAATGCCACCGGGGGCCGAGTCCATCCAGGCATAGCCGAACTTGTCCCGTTCATAGCCGGTCTTGGGGCCACGTCCCTTTGTGGCCACCTTCTCGATCAGTGTGCGCGCCTTCGCCCTGTCCGCTGCCGAGGTGATGGCCGCCAGCCCCGGTTTCGTGCCGTCGGGGTTGTCCAACGGGTTCACCGCGCGACCGCTCTCCGTCGGGACGCCGGAGCCCGAAGGAGAGCCGTCGATGGGGAAGTCGGCGCTGTCGCAGCCGGTGAGCAGCAGCCCGGTGCCGAGCAGAGCCGCAGACGCCCCGAGGATGCGCCGGGGTCCGCCGATGTGCCTCACACGCCTCTCGGAACGCATGGCGCCCCGCCCTCCCCTTGCCCGTACCGCTCGTCCGAACCGCCCCCGGTGGGCGCGGTTTCCCTGATCTCACGGTAGCGGCCGGGGAGTCATGCCCCTACCACCGCTTGACAGCGGACGGATGCACGCCGGGCGCGTGCGGCGGCAGCCCACGGTGCGCTCGGTACGGTGGCAGGCCCCGCCCGTTCGGACACATGCCTCGGCCGGGACGCAAATCGCCCCGATCGGCGACCGGGACCCCGCGGAGGTCTTCCACACGCCGGCCGGGATGCTCTTCGGCTCCGGCTGAGCCGTACAGCATCCAGCTCCAGCTGAGCCGGGCACAGCACACCGGGCAGGCCCAGGGGCGGCCGCCCGGCCCTGCGGCCCGATCCCACCGGGGCCCTACGACCCCAGGATCGACGTCAGGAACTCCCCGACCCAGCCCAGCAACTCCCGGCCGACCAGCGGCTTTCCGCCCACCTTCGCGGTCTTGGGGCGCGGCACCAGGACCTGGTGGACCGCCGGCTTGATGACGGTGCCCGCATAGAGCCGCTTGACCCGCAGTTCCTGGGACTCCCTCAACTCCACGGGGGCGAAGCGGATGTTGTTGCCCTGCAGCACGACCTCGCCGACGCCGCACGCACGGGCGAGCATGCGCAGGCCCGCCACCAGGAGGAGGTTCTCGACCGGCTCGGGAAGCTTGCCGTAGCGGTCGACGAGTTCCTCCCGGACGGACTTGATGTCCTCCTCCGTGTTCACGGAGGCGATCGCGCGGTAGGCCTGCAGGCGCAGCCGCTCGCCGGGGGCGTAGTCGTGCGGGACGTGTGCGTCGACCGGGAGTTCGATCTTGACCTCGAGCGGCGGCTCCTCCTCCACCCCGCCGTCCAGCGATGCCCGGTAGTCCGCGACGGCTTCGCCGACCATTCGTACGTACAGGTCGAAGCCGACGCCCGCGATGTGGCCCGACTGCTCCCCGCCGAGGAGGTTGCCCGCGCCGCGGATCTCCAGGTCCTTCATCGCGACGTACATGCCCGCGCCCATCTCCGTGTGCTGGGCGATCGTCGCGAGGCGTTCGTGGGCCGTCTCCGTGAGCGGCTTCTCCGGCGGGTAGAGGAAGTAGGCGTAGCCGCGCTCGCGGCTCCGGCCCACGCGGCCGCGGAGCTGGTGCAGTTGGGACAGGCCGAAGTTGTCGCCGCGCTCCACGATCAGCGTGTTCGCGTTCGAGATGTCGATGCCCGACTCCACGATCGTCGTGGAGACCAGGACGTCGTACTTCTTCTCCCAGAAGTCGACGACCACCTGCTCCAGCGTCTGTTCCGACATCTGGCCGTGAGCCGTGGCGATGCGCGCCTCGGGCACGATCTCGCGCAGGCGCGCCGCGGCACGGTCGATCGACTCCACCCGGTTGTGGATGTAGAAGACCTGGCCCTCGCGCAGCAGTTCGCGGCGGATCGCGGCGCCGATCTGCTTCTCCTCGTAGGGGCCCACGAAGGTCAGCACCGGGTGCCGCTCCTCGGGCGGGGTCGTGATGGTGGACATCTCCCGGATGCCCGTCACCGCCATCTCCAGCGTGCGCGGGATCGGGGTCGCCGACATGGTGAGCACGTCGACGTTCGCGCGCAGCTTCTTCAGCTGCTCCTTGTGCTCGACGCCGAAGCGCTGCTCCTCGTCGACGATGACCAGGCCCAGGTCCTTGAACTTGGTCTCCGAGGAGAACAACCGGTGTGTGCCGATGACCACGTCCACCGAGCCGTCCCTGAGACCCTCCAGGACCGCCTTCGCCTCGGTGTCCGTCTGGAAGCGGGACAGCGCCTTCACGCTCACCGGGAACTGCGAGTAGCGGTCGCCGAACGTGCCGAAGTGCTGCTGGACCAGCAGGGTCGTGGGGACGAGGACGGCGACCTGCTTGCCGTCCTGCACCGCCTTGAAGGCTGCCCTGACCGCGATCTCCGTCTTGCCGTAGCCCACGTCGCCGCAGATCAGGCGGTCCATCGGGACCGACTTCTCCATGTCGTCCTTGACCTCGGCGATCGTGGTCAGCTGGTCCGGGGTCTCCACGTACGGGAACGCGTCCTCCAGCTCCCGCTGCCAGGGCGTGTCCCCGCCGAAGGCATGGCCGGGCGCTGCCATCCGCGCGCTGTACAGCTTGATCAGGTCCGCGGCGATCTCCTTGACCGCCTTCTTCGCGCGCGCCTTCGTCTTGGTCCAGTCGGCGCCGCCCAGGCGGTGCAGCGTCGGGGCCTCGCCGCCGACGTACTTGGTGATCTGCTCCAGCTGGTCGGTCGGGATGTAGAGCCGGTCGCCGGGCTGGCCGCGCTTGGCAGGCGCGTACTCCACCACCAGGTACTCGCGAGTGGCGCCCTGCACGGTGCGCTGCACCATCTCGATGTAGCGGCCCACGCCGTGCTGTTCGTGGACGATGTAGTCGCCCGCCTCCAGGGTCAGCGGGTCGATCGTCTTGCGGCGCCGGGCCGGCATGCGGGTGCCGTCGCGCCCGGCCGCCTTCTGCCCGGAGAGGTCGGTCTCGGTGAGCACGGCGAGCTTGAGGGCGGGGTCCACGAAGCCGTAGTCGATCGAGCCGCACGCCACGTGCACGACCGAGGGGGACAGCTGCCCGAGGTCGGCGTCCAGGCGGGCCGCGATGCCCTCGTTGCCCAGCACCTCGACGGTGCGGGACGCCGGGCCGTGGCCCTCCGTGACGAACACGGCACGCCAGCCGTCGGCGAGCCAGCCCTTGGTGTCGGCAAGCGCCTTCGCGGTGTCGCCGCGGTAGGTCTCCGGTGCGTGCATGCCGAGCTTGAGGGTGTCCCCGTCCAGGGTGCTCAGTTCGTCGTCCGCCGCGAAGGGCGACACCGACCACCACAGCATGCCCAGCGCGCGGGCCCGCTCCCGGACGTCCGCGATCGACCACAGGGAGGCCGCGCCGACGTCGATCGGCGCGTCGCCGCCCCCCGCGGTGGCCGCCCAGGACGCCTGCAGGAACTCCTGGCTGGTCGCCACCAGGTCCGCGGCCCGCGTCCGCACGCGCTCGGGGTCGCAAACGACGGTCATGGCGCCTTCCGGCAGAACGTCGAGAAGCAGTTCCATGTCGTCGACGAGTACGGGTGCGAGCGACTCCATGCCCTCGACCGCGATGCCCTCGGCGATCTTGCCGAGCAGCTCGCCCAGCTCGGGGTGCTCCTCGGCGAGTGCGGCGGCCCGGCGGCGTACGTCGTCGGTGAGCAACAGCTCACGGCACGGAGGCGCCCACAGGCCGTGCTCGGCGACCTCCAGGGAGCGCTGGTCGGCGACCTTGAAGTACCGGATCTCCTCGACGTCGTCACCCCAGAACTCGATGCGCAGGGGGTGTTCCTCGGTGGGCGGGAAGACGTCCAGGATGCCGCCGCGCACGGCGAACTCGCCGCGCTTCTCCACCAGCTCGACCCGGGAGTACGCGGCCGCGGCCAGGGCGTCCACGACCTCCTCCAGGTCGGCCCGCTGCCCGGTGCGCAGGGCGACCGGTTCCAGGTCGCCCAGGCCCTTGACCTGGGGCTGGAGCACGGAGCGCACGGGGGCGACGACGACGGAGACCGGGCCGGTCTCGGGGTCGTCCAGGCTCGGGTGGGCGAGTCGTCTGAGGACGGCGAGACGGCGGCCGACGGTGTCGCTGCGGGGGCTGAGCCGCTCGTGCGGGAGGGTCTCCCACGACGGGTACTCCACGACGGCGTCGGGCGGCAGCAGGGAACGCAGTGCCGCCGTCAGGTCCTCCGCCTCCCGGCCGGTCGCGGTCACCGCCAGCACGGGCCGGCCGGCCTCACGGGCCAGGGTGGCGATCGCGAGGGGGCGGGCCGCCGGCGGGCCGACGAGTTCGACGTGCATGCGATTGCCGTCTGCGGCCGCCTTGATCGCTTCGGCGAGGGCGGTGTCCTTGACGACGGCGTCGAGCAGACCGTGCAGGCTCATGAAGGGGCATCCCGTCCCGGGTGGGCAACACGAACACCCGGCCGCGAGGTTTCGGGGGCCGGGGTTGTCCAGCGTACGACGCTGCGCGGGCGTACGCCGGGCCTGTGGACAACGCTCTGGCGTGAGGCGTCCCCGCGGGTCCGCCCGGCGCGGGTCGGGGCTCGGGCCGCTCGATGCACGAAGCCCGGTGCCGGAGAGCGGCCGCTCTCCGGCACCGGGCTTCCCCCGTGCCCCCGTATCTCCCCGCCCGGTGACTACTCGGTGGCGATCGCGTTCAGCACGTTCATCCGGCCCGCCCGGAACGCCGGGATCAGGGCCGCGAGCAGGCCCACGAACGCCGAGCCGATGAAGACCGCGATGATCGTCCCCCACGGGATCTCCAGGACCTGCAGGCCCTCCAGGGCCAGCAGCTTCTGGGCCGTCGCGCCCCAGCCCATGCCCAGGCCGAGGCCCAGCAGGGCACCGAAGAGGGCGATCACGACCGACTCCAGACGGATCATCCTGCGCAGCTGGCGGCGCGAGAGCCCGATCGCCCGCATCAGGCCGATCTCCCGTGTGCGCTCCACCACGGACAGGGCGAGGGTGTTCACGACCCCCAGGACCGCGACGATGATCGCCAGTGCCAGCAGGCCGTAGATCATGTTGAGCAGCTGGCCGATCTGGTCCTTCAGCGCCTGCTTGTAGTCGGTCTGGTCCCGGACCGTGTACTGCGGATAGTTGTGCAGTGCCGACTTCAGCGACTTGTAGGCGGCCTTCTCCTGGCCGTCCTTGGCCGTGGCGAACACCAGGACGTCCAGCGGCATGCTGTCGGCCGGCACGTACTTGGCGGCCGTCGCGATCGAGGCGTACATGGCGCCCTTGTCGATGACGACGTCGTCACTGGTGATCGCGCGGACCGTCAGGTCCGCCGTGCTGCCGTCCTTGAAGTCGACCTTCACGGTGGATCCGATCGTGATGTCGTGCTTCTTGGCGAACCCCTCGAAGACGGACATCGAGTCCGGGCGGTAGGCGTCCGCCACGTCGCCCGCCACCGTCTCGGTGCGCAGGTCCTGCGCGTAGGTCGGGTCGGCGGCGTTGATCGTCTCGTTCTTGGACGTGCGTCCGTCGGGCGTGGTCAGCGTGGCGTCGAGCAGCTTGTACTCGGTGACCCGCTCGAGACCCGCGGTGGACTTCACGGCCTTGACCGCCTGCGGAGTGATCAGCTGCCCGCCGTCGTTCTGCACGATGAAGTCCGTGCCGACGCTCTTGTCGAGCTGGTCGGTCGCGGAGGCCACCATGGAGGAGCCGACCACCGAGAGGCATGCCACCAGGGCCAGGCCGATCATCAGGGCGGCGCCCGTCGCGCCGGTGCGGCGCGGGTTGCGCAGGGCGTTGCGTTCGGCCATCCGCCCGACCGGGCCGAAGATCCGCAGGACGACCGCTCCGAGCGCCCGGACCACGGCCCCCGCGAGCAGCGGTCCGACGGCGACGAAGCCGATCAGGGACAGGACCACGCCGAGGCCGAGCCAGAGCGAGCCGTCCGTGGCCTTGTCGGCCGCGGCCGCCAGGTACAGGCAGTAGCCGCCGGCACCGGTGAGGACCAGGCCGACCAGGGCCCGGATCCGGCCCGCCTTCGCGTCGGCCGGGGCACCCGCGTCGCGGAGCGCGGCCATCGGGGAGATCTTGCCGGCGCGCCGGGCGGGCAGGTAGGCGGACAGGATCGTGACGATCACGCCGAGCGCGACCCCGGCCACCGGGGTCGTCCAGGCGACCGTCAGGTCACTGGTGGACAGGTGCATGCCCATCGAGCCCATGAGCTTCATCAGGCCGACCGCGATGCCGACTCCCGCACCGACACCGAGCACGGACCCCGTCACACCGAGCAGCAGGGCCTCGGTGAGCACCGAACGGTTGACCTGGCGGCGGGAGGAACCGATCGCCCGCATCAGGCCGATCTCCCGGGTGCGCTGGGCGACCAGCATGGAGAAGGTGTTGATGATCAGGAAGATGCCGACCAGGAAGGCGATCCCGGCGAAGCCGAGCATCGCGTACTTCATCACGCTCAGGAAGCCCTCGACGTCCTTCTGGTTGGCGTCGGCGGTCTCCTTGGCGGTCTGCACCTTGTAGGCGCCGCCGATCTCGGCCGCCACGTTCTTCTTCAACTGCTCGTCGCTGACGCCGTTGCCCGCGGTGACGTTGACGTTCGTGTAGACGCCGGTCTTCCCGACGAGCGTCTCCTGGGCGGTCTTGGTGTCCAGGTAGAAGATCGCGGCACCGGGGTTGGTGACGGTGAAGGTGGCGATCCCGGAGACCTTCGCGGAGTGCGTGCCGACGGCGCTGATCACACCGATCTCGTCCCCGAGCTTCAGGTGGTGCTTGTCGGCGGTGTCGGCGTCCACCATGACCTGGCCGGAGCCCTCGGGCGCCGCACCGGAGGTGATCTTCATGGTGCGGGCGTCGTTGCCGTTCCAGCTGCCGACGATGGTGGGAGCGCCGCTGTTGGGCGACAGGTTGTTCTTGTCGGAGTCGACGACGGTCACCGAGGTGGAGAAGACCGTGCCCTCGGCGGACTTCACCCCCTGCGCCTTGCGCACCTCACCGAGTACTGAGGCGGGCATGACGGGCGGCCTTCCGTTGCCGGACGTCGTCTCACCAGTGTCCGAGGCACCCTTCGCGCTGACCGTCACATCCGAGGAGGTGGCCGCGAAGAGCTTGTCGAACGTCGTGTTCATCGTGTCGGTGAAGACGAGCGTGCCGCACACGAACGCCACCGACAGCAGGACGGCGACGGCCGACAGGGCCATGCGTCCCTTGTGCGCGAAGAAGTTGCGCATCGAGGTCTTCAGGACGGTCATGACGTGCGCCCCCGGGCGTCGAAGTCCTTCATGCGGTCGAGGACGGCGTCCGCGGTCGGCTTGAGCATCTCGTCCACGATCCGGCCGTCGGCCAGGTAGAGCACGCGGTCGGCGTACGACGCGGCGACCGGGTCGTGCGTGACGATCACGATGGTCTGGCCGAGGTCGTCGACCGAGCGGCGCAGGAAGCCCAGTACCTCGGCGCCGGCCCGCGAGTCGAGGTTTCCGGTCGGCTCGTCACCGAAGATGATCTCGGGGCGGGCCGCCAGGGCGCGGGCCACGGCGACGCGCTGCTGCTGGCCGCCGGAGAGCTGGGTGGGCCGGTGCTTGAGCCGGTCGGCCAGGCCGACGGTCTGCACGACACGGTCCAGCCACGCGCGGTCCGGCTTGCGGCCCGCGATGTCCATGGGCAGCGTGATGTTCTCGATCGCGTTCAGCGTCGGAAGCAGGTTGTACGCCTGGAAGATGAATCCGATACGGTCCCGGCGCAGCTGTGTGAGCTTCTTGTCCTTCAGACGCGTGATCTCGGTCTCGTCGACGAAGATCTGACCGCTCGTCACGGTGTCGAGCCCGGCGAGGCAGTGCATCAGGGTGGACTTGCCCGAGCCCGAGGGGCCCATGATGGCGGTGAACTGGCCACGGGCGATGTCCACGTCGACGTGGTCGAGGGCGACGACCCGGGTCTCCCCGGCGCCGTACGCTTTGACGACCTGCCGCGCCCGCGCGGCTACGGCCGTACGCCCTCCAGTACCCCCGTGCCTGGGAATGGTCACGGCCGAAGTCATGGCAAAGTCTCCTCTTACGGTAGGTGGACGGGACGTGTGGTCCCGCGTCGCGGCGAGCGGTGCCCTGCCGCGCTAGAACAGTCTGGTTCCGGGAAGGCATCCGGCGCGCTGGTGCCCGGCCCCGTCTTCCGCTGGGGAAAACCCCACCCCCTCCGGTGCGGCCGGCACGTCCCCCGTGCGCCCCGGCCGCTCCCCAGCGGCGTAAAACCAGGTTAAGGACGGACGGGGCCCGGCTCGTCCTCCGTCGGGACGAACCCTCCCCGAGCCCTGGTACCGAGCAACCCCTAGGGGCAGTCCACCGGAGGGTGGAGTCCTTCTCAGGGTGGACTCCACCCGTCGGCGGCATCAGGCTCCACCCTCCCGTCGCGTGAGGGTCAAGAATCCGGGCCTCCGGGGGCGTGAGGGTCACCCTTCGCACCCCGTCGGAGTCGGCCTTACCGCCGGGTCCGGGTCGGTGAGAAACTTGCGTGCGGCGGACAAGTGAAGCGGAGGACATCCGGTGGGCGGTACGAGACCTACGACCCGCGAAGCCGCACAGCACACCGGATCCGCGCGGCGCGGCGCCGTCGTCGCCGCTCTGATGCTCGCGATGGCCCTGGCCGCGCTCGACTCGACGATCGTGTCGACCGCCGTGCCGCAGATCGTCGGCGACCTCGGCGGCTTCTCCGTCTTTTCGTGGCTGTTCTCGGGCTATCTGCTGGCCGTGACGGTGACGCTGCCCGTCTACGGCAAGCTCTCGGACACCGTGGGCCGCAAGCCGGTGCTGGTCGCGGGCGCGGTCGTCTTCCTGCTGGGCTCGCTGCTGTGCGCGGTCGCCTGGAACATGGGTGCGCTGATCGCGTTCCGCATCGTGCAGGGTCTGGGCGGCGGCGCGCTCCAGGGCACGGTGCAGACGCTCGCCGCCGATCTGTACCCGCTCAGGGAGCGCCCGAAGATCCAGTCCAAGCTGTCCACCGTGTGGGCGGTGTCCGCGGTCGCGGGCCCGGCGCTCGGCGGAGTGTTCGCCGCGTACGCCGACTGGCGGTGGATCTTCCTCATCAATCTGCCGATCGGGGCGGTCGCGCTGTGGCTGATCGTCCGCCATCTGCACGAGCCGCACCGGGAGCCGGGCCCGCGTCCCCGTATCGACTGGGCCGGGGCGCTCGCGGTGTTCGCCTGCGGGGGCGTCCTGCTGACGGCGCTGGTGCAGGGCGGGGTGGCCTGGCCCTGGCTGTCGGCACCGTCGCTGGCGTTGTTCGGCACCGGACTCGCGCTGCTCGCGGTCGTGGTGGCGGTGGAACGCCGGGCGGCGGAGCCGATCATCCCCGGCTGGGTGTGGCGGCGCCGTACGATCGCCGCGGTCAACCTGGCGCTCGGCGCCCTGGGGCTGCTGATGGTGGCCCCGTCGGTCTTCCTGCCGACGTACGCCCAGGCGGTTCTCGGCCTCGCCCCGGCCGCGGCCGGTTTCGTCCTGTCCGTATGGACGCTCAGCTGGCCGGTGTCGGCGGCGCTCAGCCAGCATGTGTACCGGCGCATCGGCTTCCGGGACACGGCGCTGCTGGGCATCGGGCTCGCGGCCCTGATCCTGCTGGCCTTCCCCTTCCTGCCGTACCCCGGCTCCCCCTGGCAGCCCACCCTGCTGATGCTGCTGCTGGGCGGTGCGCTGGGCCTGTTCCAGCTCCCGCTGATCGTGGGCGTGCAGTCGACGGTCGGCTGGTCGGAGCGCGGTACGACGACAGCGTCGGTCCTGTTCTGCCGTCAGACGGGCCAGACCCTGGGGGCGTCGGTGTTCGGCGCGATCGCCAACGGCGTCCTGGCCTCCCGGCTGGGCGGCGCGGGCGACCTGGACGTGGTGACGCGGGCCCTGGACGAGGGCTCCGTGCCCGAGGCGACCCGCCGGGCGATCGCGTCCGCTGTCCACGCGGTCTACCTGGGCGCGTCCTGCGCCGCGGCGCTCGCCTTCGTGGTCCTGCTCCTGCTGGCACCGCGCCGCTTCCCGGTGCTCGATGACTGACCCGGCGTGGCGTCGCCTGTCCGCCCACGGCCTGTCCCGGGCCCGGTGCTGCGCCGCCGCACGGGAACCGGCCGCCACCGGCCCGAGGGACGTTCAGGATTGAAGTAAACGCGGGTAACAACACAGGTCGATGAAGTAAGCGCATACCGACCGCTCAGTTTGGCGAAAAACCCCCACTGCCCCGTACGCGCGAGTAACATGCGTCGCCGCCCCCCGCTCCCTGCGGTCCGCCGCCACGGACCCGAGCCGGCAAGGAGAAACGGGATGTCCGACGCCTTTCTGTCGCCGCACTCGTCCGCCGAGTACACACCGCCGCACCACTCGTCCCCGTCACACGCCACCTACCCCTGGCAACCGCCGCCCGCCGGACCGGCTCGAAGGCGGCTGCCACGTCACCGGCCGCTCGGCCGCCACAGCGACCTGCGCGTCCTGCGCACCGCCTACCGCTGGCAGCGGCGTGTGGCCACCCTCACGGCGCTGGGCTACTTCACGCTCTTCCTGGTCCTGTCGGCGTTCGCGCCGTCCTTCATGACGAGCCAGGTCTCCGGCGGGCTCACCATGGGCCTGCTGCTGGGCCTGCTCCAGGTCCCGGTCACCTGCCTGGCGATCGCGCTGTACGAGTACACAGCCCGCCACACCGTCGACCCGATCGCCGACCGCATCCGCAGACAGGCCGCGCTGGACGCCAGGCGGGAGGCCACGCGATGACCGCGGCCGGCGCAGTCGACGGGCTCACCGGATTCAGCAGTTCGGCGCAGACCATGTCGCTCGTGGCGTTCACCACCGTCGCCACCATCACGCTCCTGCTGTGTGTGATGACCGGGCCCGACCGGGACGACCTCGACGAGTTCTACACCGGCTACAGCTCCCTGTCCCCGATGAGCAACGGCCTCGCCATCGCCGGGGACTACATCTCCGCCGCCACCGTGCTCAGCACCAGCGGGATCATCGCGCTCACCGGGTACGACGGTGTCGTCCTCGCGCTGAGCACGGTCCTGTCGCTGATGTTGCTGATGTTCCTGCTGGCCGAACCCCTGCGCAACGCCGGCCGTTTCACCATGGGCGACGCCCTGGCACGGCGCATGCCCGGGCGGGCGGTCCGCATGACCGCGTGCATCGTGACCCTCGCCGCGCTGCTGCCGATGATGCTCGTCCAACTCGCCGGGGCCGGCGACCTGCTGGCCTTCATCCTCGGCTTCTCCGACAACTCGGTGAAGACGGGCTGCATCATCGGCCTCGGCACCCTGATGATCAGCTACGCGGCGATCGGCGGCATGAAGGGCACCGCCCTCATCCAGATCCTGAAGATCGTGATGCTGCTCGGCTCCGGCGCGATCGTCGCCGCGCTGATCCTGCACCGCTTCGACTGGGACCCCGGCGCGTTGTTCACAGCGGCCGCGCAGAACAGCGGGGTCGGTCCCGCCTTCCTGCACTCGGGCCTGCAGTTCGCGGGCGGCCCGGCCCCCCATCTGGACATGATCAGCTCCGAGCTGACGGTGGTGCTCGGCGGCGCCTGCCTCCCGCACATCACCATGCGGATGTACACGGCCAACAGCGCCCGGCAGGTGCGCCGCTCGCTGTCCTGGGCGGTGCCGTCGGTCACCCTGTTCGTTCCCGTCATCACCGTCGTCGGTTTCGGCGCGACGGCCCTGATCGGGCGCGACACCATCGCGGCCGCCGATCCGCAGGGCCGCACGGCCTATCTGCTGGGCTCCCGGGCGGCGTTCGGGCCGGAGCTGTCGACCTCGGCGACACTGCTGTTCACCGCCGTGACCACGGCGATCTTCCTCACCCTGCTGGCGTCCGTGGCCGGAATGATCCTCGCCTGCGCCAACTCCCTCGCCCACGACGTGTTCGCCTCCCATGTACGGGATCTGACGCCGCGTCGTGAGATGACCGTGGCACGCCTGTCGGCGCTGGCGGTGGGCGCCGTGGCGATCCTGCTGGCCACCCTCGTCCAGCATCTCAGCCTTCAGCCGCTGGTGACGCTCTCGTTCTGCATCGGTGCGTCCGCGATCGCACCGGCACTCGTGTACACCCTCTTCTGGCGCCGTTACACCCGAACCGGCCTGCTGTGGACGCTGATCGGCGGCACCGTGACCGTGGTGGTCCTGATGACCGGCACCAACCTGGTCTCGGGCTCGCCCGCCGCCGCCTTCCCGGATGCCGACTTCAACTGGTTCCCGTTCACCACCACCGGTGTGGTCTCCATCCCGCTGGGCTTCGCCTGCGGCTGGCTGGGCACGATCGCCTCCGGTCGCCGCCAGGCCGCGGAGCAGCGCCGGCAGTACGAGGCCGTGGAGGGGTGGATCCTGGCGGGGGTGGTGCGAAGGAGCGGCTGAGGACAAGGCGCCCGGGACCGGGCCTACTCCGCGGCGGCCCGGCCCGTCAGCATGGCGAGGCTGTTGCGCACATGGTCCATCTGGGCCTGAACGCAGTCCCATTGCTCGCCGTGCTCGCGCAGCACCCGTTCCGTCTCCCGGGCGATGCGCTCCTCCCGCAGACGCGCATCGGCGATCACCTCGGCGGCGCGCGCCTTGGCGTCCCGCTGGATCCGCCGCGCCGACTCCTCGGCCTCGGCGAACGCCTGCTTCGCCTGCGACAGAGCGGCCTCCACGCGCGCCACCCGTTCCGCCTCCGCCGCGTCCAGCGCGGCGGCCCGCGCGGCCGCCGCGCGCTCCTCGCCCTCCCATCGCTCGGCGTGCTCCCGCTCCTGCTCGGCGAGCAGCGTCTCGGTGCGCTGCCGCACCTCACGCAGTGCGGCCAACGCCTCCCCGCGCCCCTCCTTGACCTCGCGTCGCGCCAGGATCCGCACGTCGTCGGCCTCGGCCCGGGCCGCCAGCAGCCGGGTGCGGACCCGCTCCTCGGCCTCGGCGCGCACCTCGTCGGCGTCGGCCTTCGCGGCCTCCCGCAGCTGCGCGGCGGCCTCCTCCGCCTCGGCGGCCATGTCCCGCGCCTCCCGCAGCGCGTCCTCCCGCAGGGCGACGGCCTCCTCCTGCGCCATGTCGAACAGCCGCCGGGCCCGGTCACCGAGGGCCTCGTACGTCTGCGGGTCCAGCTGCGCCACCGTCTCACGCAGCCGCACCAGGTCCACCTCCATCTCCCTGGCCAGCACGGTGAGCCGGGCGGCCCGCTCCCAGGCCGCGTCCCGGTCCTGCGAGAGGGCCGCGGTGTACGCGTCGACCTGATCGGGACGGTAACCCCGCCGCACGGACACGAAGCCGTGCGGCGACCCCGCTGCGCTGCTCATGGAACCCCTCTCCGCCTGACCCACAGGAGCCGATGATTTTGCGCACATCTTGATGGATCAGACAGAAGTGTTCATAACGCGACACTCCACATGTAAGCAACGGACAGCGTTGAAGATCACCTGAAAAAGGGGCTGGGCCCGGTCGTATGTACGACCGGGCCCAGCCCTTGACTTGATGTCAGACGCAGATCACAGCAGCCCGTCCCACATCTGTTCCAGCAGCACCGACCACCAGCTCTCCGGCGAACCGAGCGCCGCCGCGTCCAGGGAGGCGAGTTGGGCCTGGAAGTCGACGGTCCAGCGGCCCGCCTGCTCCTGGTTCAGCCCGAACCTCAGGCGCCACATCCGGCCGAGCAGCGCAAGGCAGCGCACGAACTCCGGCAGGCCCGTGTTCACGAACTGCGGCGGAACGGGGGCACCCCCCTCCACCGGCACCGCGACGATGTTCGCCGTGCCGTACTGCACACAGATCGCCTTGCCGAAGTCGCTGCCCATGACCAGGTACGAGCTCGCGTCCGGGGCAGGCTGCACCCCGCGCTCCTGCGCCAGTTCGGCCAGCGTCGGCACCGGACGGCCCGGCTGGGCCTGCGCCCAGAAGAACGGGCCCATGTCGAGCGGCAGTCCGGCCACCACCAGCGTGTGCGACACGATCGGAGGCACGCCCTGCCGGGAGACCGCGGCGTGGTCGAACCGGAAGATCCCGGGCCCGAAGGCGCCCGCCAGCTCCTGCGCAATGCCCTCCGGCGGGATCGGCGGCGCGGGCTGCACCGGCGGCAGCGGCGCACGCACCGGACCCGGACGCGCAGGACCGTCCGCCACCTGATGCAACTCACCCTGGTGCGCGAGCAGTTGCTGCATGCCCTGCTGACGCGAGGCATGGTCCGTGCCGTACGGGGCGATGCTGGTGATCCGCGCCTGCGGCCAGTTCTCCCGGATCATCCGGGCACAGTAGGCGCCCGGCAGCTCACACGACTCCAGCTCCGTGTGCAGCTCCAGCACCTGGTCCGGCGGGACGTTCATCGCCCGCAGCTCGTGGAAGATCTGCCATTCCGGGTGCGGGGTGCCCGGCGCCGAACGCCGGATCAGCTGCTGCTCGGAGCCGTCCTGTGCGCGATAGCGCAGCACGGCCTGATAGCCGGGACCCACCGTCGGCAGTCCGGAGGGCGGATACCCGTACGCCGGCTGCTGTCCTGGCAGCGGTTGCGGAACCCCCGGCGGCATCCCCGGAGCACCCGGGGGCGGCGGCGGAGGCGCACCGGGACCAACCGGCGGCGGAGGAGGCGCTCCCGGGCCAACCGCGGGCGGCGGGGGAGGCGCACCCGGACCACCGGCCGGCGGCCCGGACAGCACGGTCTCGGCATGGTGCACGGCACCAGGCGCACCGGGAGCGGCAGGGGCACCCGGAGGCATCCCCGGAGCGCCAGGGGCACCCGGTGGCTGCGACGCACCCGGGCCGGTCGTGGCCGGACCGGCGAGCATCGTCGCCTCGTGGTGCACACCGCCCGGAGGCGTACCGCCCGGCGTGTTCGGCGCAGCCGGAGCCTGCGCAGTTCCCGGAGGGATGGGGGCACCCAGAGGGGTAGGGGCGCCCGGAGCGCCCGGCCGCGCACCCGGCGCACCCGGCGGCTGCGACGCACCCGGTGGAGGCGCACCGATGCCCGCGGCGTCCCGCGGCCCGTCCGGGCCGAGCTGCGACCCCAGCTGGGTGGGCACATAGCCGCCCGCCGCGGGACCCGGCGGCGGAGGCGGCGGCGTGGCGCCCGGCCGCGCCCCCGGAATGCCGGGCTCACCCGGCGGAGGGGGCGCACCCCCGGCTCGCGCCGCCCGCGGTGGCGCCGCTTTGCTGGTCGCGGCGTCGGCGATGTCCTCGGCGTTCGGTGCGAGCCGCCGGCCCGGCACCGCCGAACCCGCGGGAGCTCGAGGCGGATTGGGCACCCCGGGCGCCTGCGGCACACCCGGCACAGGCACACCCGGCGCACCACCGGGACCCTGCGGATAGCCGTACGCCGGCGCACCGGGACCACCCGGACCCTGCGCACCGCCCGGACCCTGCGGATAGGCGTACGAGGGAGCGCCCGCAGACGCGGCGCCCGCCCCCGGCTCCTCCACCGCCGGAGACACCGCCGTGCGCGGCAGCTGGCTGCCGCCCGCCATCAGCGTGGTCTGCGCATCCGCGACGGACGCGGGCGGCGGCGTACCGCCGTCGTCGGCGTCCCCCAACGGCGGCGCGAACACCGTCGCCGGCAGCGGAACCGAACGATCCTCGCCCGCCTCGGCGTTGGTGTCCGTACCCGCCCACGGCGTCGCCCCCGCCGGCGCACCCGGCTTCGCGTCCTGCGGCTCCTCGTCCCCGCTTCCGGCGACGGGCCACGGCGTGCCCGAGGGGGCCGCAGCAGCCGCATCGCCCTGGGCACCGGCGGCCGCGACCGGACGCGAACCCGCGCCGTCCGACACCCGGGACGACGAACCGCCACCGCGGCGGCGGTCCGGGATACCCATCCTGTCCGCCGCCTCCTGGAGCCACTCGGGCGGGCTCAACAGGAACGACGTCTGATTCAGATCCACCCGGGCCGCCGGTGCCGGCGCCTGCTGCGCCGCCGCGTCCACCGCCCCGTACTCCTCCTCGTACCGGCGGATCACCTCACCCACGGCGATCGCCGGCCACAGCGTCGCCTCACCGCTGTCACGGGCGATCACGAGCCGCTGCGAGCCACCGTCCGACCGCGGCCCCTCGGCCCGGTCCTCCGCCCACACCACAAACCCGAGCTCGAACTCCCGCACCCGCACCTCACGATGCTGGTACGACGGCACATCGCCGTTGATCCACTCCTCCGCGCGCTCCTGCGCCTGAGCGAACGTCACCATCGCTTCGACTCACTCCCCCACCGACGACACAGGCACGGCGCGCGCGAACCCACCGTCCACCATCAGGTTCGCCACCGTCTCCAACTCCGGGGGACTGCCCGCGAGCCGCGACAGGAACCCGTCGAAGTCGTCACCGCACGGCAGCAGCAACCGCTGCACACGTTGGGCCGGCGGCCACGACGCATCCACGTCACGAGCGTCGTCATAGGCGCAGAACCAGACCGAACCGACCCGGTCACCCCTCACCTTCACGGCCAGCAGACCACCCTGCACGAACCCGACACCCAGGTAGTCCTTCGTCAGATGATCGCGCAGACACTTGTTCACATACACAAGGTCGTTGACAGCCGCCTCATCGCGCACGGTGAAGAACGGCTGATCCATCAGCAGCCCCAACTCCGCGTCGAGCGCCACCCCCACCGGCGCCGAACCACCCGCCGCCTTCAGAAACGACCGGTACGCGCCCGGAAGCCGGTACCCGAGGTCCTCCTCGACGCCCAGCACCTGCTGCTCCGTCACCGCCACCGACGACTTCGGCAGCCCGAAATGCGCGGGCCGCGTCTCCTGCAACGGACGCGTCCCTCGCTTGTTCTGATCGACGTTCGCCGTCGCAACCCCGCCGTGATGCCGCAACAGCGCCTTCACCTCGACCGGGATCAACTCCAGGCGCCGCGTCCCGCGAACGTGGTGCCACGTCCACCCGTGTGGCGTCGCCACCGCCGGGATCGTGTCCCACAATGCGTGACCCGACGCCGCCGACGCCGCGTTCGCCGACACATAGTCCGTCAGCCGCAACTCGTCCACACCGAAACCCTCGGGCGGCTCCGCGATCTCCGCGGCCGCTCGGGCATAGAGCGAGAAGTCGGGATACCCGAACTCGTCGACCCGCACCCCTCTCGGATGACGAGCCGCCCTCACCGGGTCCGGAAAGTGCACGACCTGTCCGGCATAAGCCGCGTTCGGCGGCGCGGCTTGTCCCCCAGGCTGGGGTACCCCCTGCCCGAGCCGACCTGTCGTCATGACGTTTGCCCCCTGCGGCGTTCTGTCTGGCCTCTACGGCAGTGTGGATCGCGGATGTCAACAGCCTATGCGGTACGACGCCACCGGTCACCGGGCCACCGCTCACACACCGTGCCCGGAACACCGCCACCGTGACCGGCCGTCATCCCGCCGTGACCGTATGCCGAAGCCCTGGCGTGTCGCAGCGCCCCAGCTTCCGCACCGGCCAGGGCATTTGGCAGTCTGTTTCCTCCCAGGGGGGATGCACTTGGAGGGGAAGACGATCATGAACGCAACACAAACGGGCACGTCGGGAGACCCACGCGTCGACTGGAGCACCAGCGAGGCCGCCCCCACCCTCCACCACCGCCGCGACGGCATACTCCCCACCGTCGCCGCCGCCCTCTCCGTCCGCGGCGCCACCCTCACCGGCACCGCCGCCCGCGGCGACCAGCCGCCCGCCCTGCACCCACTCGTCCAGGACTTCCTCGACACCCTCACCAGCGGCCAGCGCGACCGCTACACCGGACGATGCGCCGAAACGATCCTCATCTCCCGGCACATCGCCACCGTCGACGCCGCACGCAGCAAACGCGCCGCACGCAAACCCATGACCAACGGCGAAGCCCGCAAGGCCCTCAAACAGGCCAAACTCACCGCCCGCCGCATCCGCGAGGACGGCGACCCCCTGCACGGGAGCTTCGCCGCACCCTGCCGCGCCTGCACCGCACTCAGCGACCATCTCGGCGTACGCATCGTCGACCCCACGACGCAGGAGTGACCCCAGGGCGCAGGACCACCCCCCACCGCACGACGGCGCCCGCGCCGCACCTTGGAACTCGACGAACGAAGGGCAGATGCACACCGACCGCTCCACCACCCGCTTCTCCGTACCCGTGGACGCCGCACTGCGCGCCGCGGGCTGGCAACCCGGCCGCTGGGACATAAAGCATGCGGAAGTCTGGGCGGACACCCTCCGCAGCCACGCCTCCCCCGCAGGCCACCGGCACGCGGTCTTCCCCGCGGCCGTCGAAGCATGGGCGGAGTTCGGCGGCCTGCACATCAGCGCACAAGGACCAGGCCGCCAACTCGCCCCCGCCGCCATCCACCTCGACCCCCTGCACGGCCTGCACATGGCCCGCACCCTCGGCGACCTCGGCCGGGCCCTCGACACCGAGGTCTGCCCCCTCGGCGAGGAGACCGACAGCCGCGCCATCCTCGCCATCGACACCGAAGGCCGCATCTACGCCCTCGACCACACGGGCGACTGGTACCTCGGCCCCGACATCGACCACGGCCTCACGACCCTGCTCGCCGGAATCGCACCCGTACACCTCACCCCCGGCTGACAGCCAGGGACACCGAGGCAGGCCACGGCACGACGAAGACCGACGGCACCCGAGGCCCCCTCATGCCACCTGTGCCGGAATGACCGCCGACACCCGGAACCCACCGGCATCCGTCGGCCCCGACACAAAAACCCCACCCAACGCGCTGACCCGCTCCTTCATCCCGATCAGGCCATTGCCCCCACTCGGCAGACGGGCCGATTCGGCCGAACCCGGCTCCGACGGCGGCTCGTTCTCCACCTGCATCGCGATCTCCGCCGAGCGGTGCGCCAGCCGCACATGCGTCTTCGCCCCCGCCGCGTGCTTGTGCACGTTGGTCAGCGCCTCCTGCACCACGCGATACGCGGTCTGCTCGACCTCGCGCGCATACATACGCACCTCGCCCTCCACCGACAGATGCACAACCATCCCGGCCGCCGCCGACTGCCCGATCAACTCCTCCAGCTCCGCCAGACACGGACCCTCGGAAAAATCACCGACCGCCCGGGACGCCGCCGCGGCCGCCGCCGCCCCGACAGCGGCAAGCGGCACATCACCCTGAGCCGACCGCCCCGCAAGCCCCTCCCCCGTCCGCAGCACACCGAGCATCTCGCGCAACTCCGTCAGCGCCTGCCGCCCCATGTCCCCGACCAGAGCGGCATTCCTGACGGCCTTCTCCGGATCCTTCCGCGCGACCGCCTGCAACGCCGCCGCATGCACGACCATCAGACTCACCCGATGCGCGACGACGTCATGCATCTCCCGAGCGATCCGCGTCCGCTCCTCGTTCCGCGCCCACTCGGCCCGCTCCTCCGCCCGCTCCGCGAGCAGCATCAACTCCCGCTCCAACGAGTCCGCCCGCTCCCGCAGGCTCTCCATCAGGCGCCGCCGGGCACCGACATACATCCCGAGCAGCACGGGAGGAGCCGTCATCCCCAGCGCGGTCGTGACCGACAGGAACGGAATGAACCCGCCCGCGATCGACAGATCCCCCCGAACCATCCCCTGATGCGCCCGCACATACGTGACGATGAACATCCCGACGAACGACATCCCCGCGAGCGCGCCGATGATCCGCCGCGGCAACTCCGACGCGGCCAGCGTGTACAGCCCGACAAGGCCCAGCAGGAACCCCATCTGAGCCGGCGTGATCGCGATCGACACGAGCACCACGGCCAGGGGCCACTTCCGTCGCAACAGCAACGTGACCCCGGCGAACAGCCCGAATGCCGTCCCGACCGGAACGGGCAGCCCGGCATCCCTCGAGAACTGGATGCCCTCCAGCGCACACTCCACCGCGGACACCGCCGCGAGAGAGATGTCGAGCACCGCACTACGCCACCGCGCCCACCACCAGGGCCCTGTCGCGGCCCCCTCGTGGACTTCCCCCGTCGTGGTCATGCCTCCAGCCTACGGGCGCGGGGCGGGGGTTTTCCGGCGAGTTTCCATGGCTACGTCACACCACCCTCCGTAATCGAACAGAAGCGAAACCCACCAGAATCCCTCGAACTGCTGAATCACACAGTGTTCGACCCCGGACGCCCACATTCCGCCCGGACGGTATGCCCATGGCACACGCACACGGCAAATACGCGGACTTCGAGGGGCTGAGGGAGCGGGCAGTGGCTTTGCGACGCTCGGGCCTCAGCCTTCGACAGATCCGGGACGAGTTGAAGGTGTTCAACAACGACATCCTCAACCAACTGGTGAAGGGAGAGCCGCCCCCGGAGTGGACGAAGCGCCCACGAGCGAAGGACGACCTGAAGGAGAGGGCACGGCAGCTGCGGCTCCAGGGCTGGACGTACGACCAGATCGAGGTGGAGCTGGGGTGCTCGAGGAGCTCGGTTTCGCTGTGGGTGCGGGATCTTCCGAAACCGGAGCGCAAACGCAGCCGGGAGGAAGCCGCGGCAATCGCCAGTCGGGGCTGGGAGGAGCGGCTCCGTATCCGCGACGAGGAACGACAAAGGGCGAAGGAAGCGGCCAAGCAGGCGGTCGGCGGCCTCTCGGCCCGCGAGCTCTTTCTGGTGGGCGTGAGCCTCTACTGGGCCGAGGGCGGCAAGGACAAGCCCTACGACCGGCGCGAGAACGTCACATTCGTCAACAGCGACCCTGGCATGATCGAAGTTTTTCTCGCCTGGCTGGACCTCATCGGAGTCGAGCGCGAGCGACTGCGGTACACCGTGATGATCCACGAGTACGCCGACGTACCAGGCGCCGAGCGGTACTGGGCCGACCTCGTAGGCGCGAACAGGTCCGCGTTCAACAAGACCATCCTCAAGAAGCACAACCCCAAGACGGTTCGCAAGAACGTCGGCGAGTCCTACCGAGGGTGCCTGGTGATCAAAGTCCTCAAGGGAGCCGACTTGTACCGTCGCATCGAGGGGTCTTGGTACGGCATAGTGTTGGGTGCCAACTCGGCGATCTAACCGAATGTCCGGTTCAGTCGAGTTTCATCCCCCATGGTGTAATCAGGCAGCACTGAGGGTTTTGGTCCCTTAAGTTCAGGTTCGAATCCTGATGGGGGAGCTGCTCGCACCCGGGCCCTGACAGCACCGTCAGGGCCCGCTCTCATGTCGCACCGAAAACACCCCGGTATCCTGCGGTTGTCCACCACACCCATGAAGCCGAAGGGCATCTCCGTGAGCGCCAACCGCCCGGCCGCCGTCGTTGTTCTCGCAGCGGGTGAGGGCACCCGTATGAAGTCGGCCACACCCAAGGTTCTGCACGAGATCTGTGGTCGCTCCCTCGTCGGGCATGTACTCGCCGCCGCGCGCGAGTTGAAGCCCGAGAACCTCGTCGTCGTCGTGGGCCACGCCCGTGAGCAGGTCACCGCGCATCTCACCGGGATCGACCCGGACGTGAGGACCGCGGTCCAGGCCGAGCAGAACGGGACGGGGCACGCCGTCCGGATGGCTCTGGAGGAGCTGGGCGGGTCCGTCGACGGGACCGTCGTCGTGGTGTGCGGCGACACTCCGCTGCTGACGGGCGAAACGCTCCAGCGGCTCGCCGGCACGCATCAGCAGGACGGCAACGCCGTCACCGTGCTGACCGCCGAGGTGCCCGACGCCACCGGCTACGGCCGTATCGTCCGCGACAACGGCACCGGTGCCGTCACCGCGATCGTGGAGCACAAGGACGCGAGCGAGGCCGAGCGGGCGGTCAAGGAGATCAACTCCGGCGTGTTCGCCTTCGACGGGCAGCTGCTCGCCGACGCGCTCGGGAAGGTCCGGACGGACAACAGCCAGGGTGAGGAGTACCTCACCGATGTCCTCGGGATCCTGCGTGAGGCCGGGCATCGCGTGGGGGCCTCCGTGGCCGGCGATCACCGTGAGATCGCGGGCATCAACAACCGGGTGCAGCTGGCGGAGGCCCGCCACGTCCTGAACGACCGGTTGCTGACCGACGCGATGCTGGCCGGGGTGACGATCGTGGATCCGGCGACGACCTGGATCGATGTGACGGTGACGTTCGAGCAGGACGCGGTCGTGCAGCCGGGGACGCAGTTGCTCGGCTCGACGCATGTCGGGCAGGGTGCCGAGGTCGGCCCCAATTCGCGGCTCAAGGACACCTCGGTGGGTTCGGGGGCACGGGTGGACAACACCGTGTCCGACGGGGCGGTCGTGGGGCCGCAGGCCTCCGTCGGCCCGTACGCCTATCTCCGTCCGGGCACGCGGCTCGGTCTGAAGTCGAAGGTCGGCACGTATGTGGAGACGAAGAACGCCTCCATCGGTGAGGGTACGAAGGTGCCGCATCTGTCGTACGTGGGTGACGCGACGATCGGCGAGTACACGAACATCGGCGCGGCGAGCGTCTTCGTGAACTACGACGGGCAGGACAAGCACCACACGACGGTGGGGTCGCACTGCCGTACTGGTTCGGACAACATGTTTGTGGCTCCTGTCACGGTCGGGGACGGTGCTTACACCGCCGCGGGCTCTGTGATCACGAAGGATGTGCCGCCCGGTTCGCTGGCCGTGGCCCGTGGTCAGCAGCGGAATATCGAGGGCTGGGTGGCTCGTAAGCGTCCGGGGAGCGCGGCTGCGAAGGCGGCCGAGGCGGCTGCCCGGGAGACGGAAGGCGAAGGCTGACCGGAAACAGGTGCGTCTGACACGGCGTACCGTGATAGGTGCACACACCCGCACCCCACCAGCTGAGACGGCCGTCGCTTGCTGCCGCGGCGGTCTGTCGGTACCGAGCTGGGAACACCTCTGAGGAGACAGTGCTGTGACCGGGATCAAGACGACCGGCCAGAAGAAGTTGATGTTCTTCTCCGGCCGCGCCCACCCCGAGCTTGCCGAGGAGGTCGCCCGCCAGCTGGAAGTCGGGGTCGTACCGACGAAGGCCTTCGACTTCGCCAACGGCGAGATCTACGTCCGCTACGAGGAGTCGGCGCGTGGTGCCGACTGCTTCCTGATCCAGAGCCACACGGCTCCGATCAACAAGTGGATCATGGAGCAGCTGATCATGATCGACGCCCTGAAGCGGGCGTCGGCGCGTTCCATCACAGTGATCGTGCCCTTCTATGGTTACGCGCGGCAGGACAAGAAGCACCGTGGACGTGAACCGATTTCGGCGCGTCTGATCGCGGACCTGATGAAGACGGCGGGCGCGGACCGCATCCTGACGGTGGACCTGCACACGGACCAGATCCAGGGCTTCTTCGACGGTCCGGTGGACCATCTGTTCGCGCTGCCGCTGCTGGCGGACTACGTGGGCGCGAAGGTGGACCGTGACAAGCTGACGGTGGTGTCCCCGGACGCGGGTCGTGTGCGGGTGGCGGACCGTTGGTGCGACCGTCTGGGTGCGCCGCTGGCGATCGTGCACAAGCGCCGTGACAAGGACGTCGCGAACCAGGTCACCGTGCACGAGGTCGTGGGTGAGGTGAAGGGCCGGGTGTGCGTCCTGGTCGACGACATGATCGACACGGGTGGCACGATCTGTGGGGCTGCGGACGCGCTGTTCGCGCACGGTGCGGAGGACGTCATCGTGACGGCGACGCATGGTGTGCTGTCGGGTCCGGCGGCCGACCGGCTGAAGAACTCGAAGGTGAGTGAGTTCGTGTTCACGGACACGCTGCCGACGCCGGGTGAACTGGATCTGGACAAGATCACGGTGTTGTCGATCGCGCCGACGATCGCGAGTGCGGTGCGTGAGGTGTTCGAGGACGGTTCGGTGACGAGCCTGTTCGACGAGTAGTGACGGTGTTCCGGCCGGGCCGGTAGAGATCGTTTTGGGTGTGGCCTCCCGCCCCGAGTAGACTGCTGCAGTTGCTCGGCGAGGGAGGCCGTACTCATGAGGTACGGCGGTCCGTTATCGACGCGCTCTTCGTAGCAGGCCGTTCGTGGCCGGGTGACCCGTCCGTTTCTGCTTCCTACGAGGAGTGATCATGTCCGAGGTGAAGATCGCCGCCG
The DNA here is from genome assembly GCF_036281785.1 of Streptomyces chiangmaiensis. NCBI lineage: Bacteria > Bacillati > Actinomycetota > Actinomycetes > Kitasatosporales > Streptomycetaceae > Streptomyces > Streptomyces chiangmaiensis. Next base: position 105,715 of record NZ_JAYWVC010000007.1, read on the forward strand.
AGACGCGCACCGAGTTCGGCAAGGGTGCCGCGCGTCGTATCCGTCGTGACAGCAAGGTTCCGGGTGTTCTGTACGGGCACGGTTCGGATCCGCTGCACCTGACCCTCCCGGGCCACGACCTGCTGCTGGCGCTGCGTACGCCGAACGTTCTGATCTCCCTGGACATCGACGGCAAGACCAACGAGCTGGCGATTCCGAAGGCCGTGCAGCGTGACCCGCTGAAGGGCTTCCTCGAGCACGTGGACCTGCTGCTGGTCAAGCGTGGCGAGAAGGTCACGGTCGAGGTTCCGGTCCACGCCGAGGGTGAGCTGGCCCCGGGTGGCAACCTGCTGGAGCACGTGCTGGCCGCGCTGCCGGTGGAGGCCGAGGCCACCCACATCCCCGAGGCGGTGACCGTTTCGGTCGAGGGTCTGGAGGCCGGCACGTCGATCCACGCCAAGGACATCGTTCTGCCGTCGGGTGTGACCCTGGCGGTCGACGAGGACGCTGTGGTGCTGCAGGTCCTGGCCGCGCAGGCGGAGGAGGCCCGGGAGGGCGCGGAGACCGAGGGCGAAGAGGCTTCCGCCGAGGCCTGATCCGCACCGTCGTCGTTTTGTCAGCCGCTGTTCCCGTGAGGGGCAGCGGCTGGCGCGTATCAAGGAGACATGGACGTGACCACCCCGGCAAACGCCCCCTGGCTCGTCGTGGGCCTCGGCAATCCCGGTTCCGAGTACGCCATGAACCGGCACAACGTGGGGTTCATGGTGGCCGATCTGCTGGCCGGGCGGATCGGCGGGAAGTTCAAGCGGGCGGGCAAGACTCAGGCGCAGGTCGTGGAGGGGCGGATCGGTCCGCCGGGTCCCGCGAACCGTCGGGTGATCCTTGCGAAGCCCATGTCGTACATGAACCTGTCGGGCGGACCGGTGAACGCTCTGCGGGATTTCTACCAGGTGCCGGTGGCGAACATCGTGGCCGTGCACGACGAGCTGGACATCGACTACGGCACCCTGCGGCTGAAGCTGGGTGGCGGGGACAACGGTCACAACGGGCTGAAGTCGCTCACGAAGGCGATGGGTGCGGACTATCACCGGGTGCGGTTCGGGATCGGGCGTCCTCCGGGGCGGATGCAGGTCGCGGACTTTGTGTTGAAGGACTTCTCGTCGGCGGAGCGCAAGGAGCTGGACTACTTCGTGGACCGCGCGGCGGACGCGGTGGAGTGTCTGGTGATCGAGGGGCTGGAGCGGGCGCAGAGCACGTACAACTCCTGAGGGCGCGCCGGGGGTGGCTGCTGCGCCGGGTGCGTGGCGTCGATTCGTGGGCACAACTCGGGACTTGTCGCCCCGGTGACCCGGCAGGAGTTGACCGGGCTCAAGGCCATGGCCAAGGATCGCGGCCATGCCTTCTGCCGTCTCCTCCTCTCAGGGTGCGGTCGCCATGCTGCGGTTCGGGCGGCTCGCGGCCATGGGTACGGTCGCCGTACTGATCGTGATCGCCGGCGTCTGGGGTTCCTGGGACACCGCGCAGTACGTGATGCTGACCAAGGGCCGTGAGCGCGGCACGATCGAGGTGACGCGGTGCGGTGCGGACACGTGCAGTGGTCCGTTCACGCCGTTGTCGGCCGGGGCGAGGGCGCGCGCGAGCGTCGTGATCGACAAGACGGTCGCGGTGAAGCGGGGGCAGACGTACACGGTGGTCGTGAAGTCGGACTCGGACGACGTCGTCCGCTCGGGTCCGGCCGGGGTCCTGTATGCCTGGGTTCCGCTGGGTGGGGCGCTGTTGCTGGCCTCGGTCGTGGTGGCGGGCGGGCTGCGGCTGGCGCGTGTGTCCTGGGTGCTGGCGGGGGCGGGGATTGCTCTGCTGACCGCTGCTTTTGTGATGCTCTGAGGGTGTCCGGCCCGCCTCCCTGTCTGTTGCGGGCCCTTCGTTGTGCGTTCGTGATTGACCTTTCGCCGGGGTGGGCCGCATGCTGAGCCGCCCCCTCCACATCTTCCCGTCGGTATCTCGAAGATGGACCTACCCCATGCGTACCCTCATCCGCGCCGGCGCGCTGACCGCCGGCGTTTCGGCCGCCCTGTTGCTCGCGCCGGCCGCGCACGCCACCGCTCCCGGTGACAACGGGACA
>NZ_JAYWVC010000070.1:0-35709 GCF_036281785.1 Streptomyces chiangmaiensis
CGTAGATGACGTTCTTCAGGGGGCCCGCGTTCTTCGGCTCCTCGACCGGCTCGGTCATCACCGCCGTCAGCGTGGCGATGGCCGATCCCTTGTCGTAGGGCGGCAGGCCCTCGACCGCCGCGTACAGCAGTCCGCCGAGCGACCACAGGTCCGCCGCCGGGCCCGGCTTGTGCCCGCGCGCCCGCTCCGGCGAGATGTAGGAGGGCGCGCCGACGAGCATGCCGGTGGAGGTGATGGACGGGTCGCCCTCGACCTGCGCGATGCCGAAGTCCGTGAGGACGACCCGGCCGTCCTCGGCGATCAGCACGTTCGACGGCTTCACGTCGCGGTGCAGGATGCCCTCGCGGTGCGCGGCGCGCAGCACGTCGAGGATGGCGAGCCCGACCTCCGCGGCCCGCTTCGGCTCCAGCAGGCCGTCCTCGCGGATGACCTCGGCGAGCGACTTGCCCTCGATCAGCTCCATCACGATCCAGGGCCGGTCGTCCTCGTGGACCACGTCGAAGACGGTCACCGCGCCGTTGTTGCGGATGCGGGCGATCGCCTTGGCCTCCCGCAGTGTGCGCGTGATGAGCCGGCGCTTCTCGTCCTCGTCGATGCTCGAGGGGAACCGCAGCTCCTTCACGGCGACCGTACGGCCGAGGGTCTCGTCCTTGGCGCGCCACACCGTGCCCATGCCGCCGCGGCCGAGTACATCCCCCAGCCGGTACCGCCCGGCGAGGAGACGTCCGCTCTTGTCCTGACGGGATGTCCCCGCCCGCTCCGCCTCCGACATGCGTCCCCTCATGCAACCCGCCCTGACAGAGCCTCCATTGTCCCTCACGCACGGACCGTCCAGCGCCCAGGGTGCCCCCTGATCCCCCGGCTCGCCCGCGCCCGAGGACGTCCCTAGGGAGCGGACACCGCGCCGTCGGGGCCTCGGGGTGCGCCACGGTGCCCGGCGCGGCCGCCGTCACGCCCCTGCTCCGCGGCCGGAGCCGGTGGTGCGCGGACCCTGCCCGACCCCGTCATAGGGTCGTCCCCCATGATGGGCCGCGACAAGGAAGGAATCCGATGCCGCTGCGCCGGACACCCCGGACCCGGACCCTATTGGCCGTACCGGTATGCCTGGCGCTGCTCGCGATCATCCCGTCCGGCTCACAGGCCCCCGAGCCGGCGCCGACGGACCTCGTGCTCCCCCGGCTCGCCGCCGCCACCCGGGCTCCGGCCGCCGCGGCGCTGCTGGCCCAGGAGGGGACGGACGCGCACTTCGCATCCGCCGGTCGCGGCATCACCCGCGCCGATCACTTCCGCGCCGGCAGCATCACCAAGACCTTCATCGCCACGGTGGTGCTGAAGCTGGCAGCCGAGCACCGGCTGTCCCTGTCGGACTCGGTGGAGGACCATCTGCCGGGGCTGGTACGCGGCGCTGGCAACGACGGCAGCACACTGACCCTGCGCGCCCTGCTCACCCACACCAGCGGGCTGGCCGACTTCACCCGGGACACCAGGGCCGTCGTCCCCCTGCCCCCGCTTCAGGCCGTACGCATCGCGCTCACCCACCCTCCGGCCACCCGGGGCCACTTCTCGTACTCCAACACCAACTACGTCGTGCTCGGCATGATCGTCCAGCAGGTCACCGGTCATTCGTACGCCGTCGAGGCCGAGCGCCGGATCATCGCTCCCCTCCGTCTGACGGGCACGACCTTTCCGGGCGCCCGCACCACCCTTCCCTCGCCGCACGGCCGCGCCTACGCCGCCGACGGTTCCGACGTCACCGACCTCGACCCGCGCGTGGCCGGCGCATCGGGTGAGCTGGTGACCACACTCGCCGATCTCGACCGCTTCTACGCGGCCCTGCTGAGCGGCGCACTGCTGCCCCCACGCCAACTGCGCGAGATGCTCGACACCCACGCCACAGAGGGCGCGTACGGCATGGGGCTGTTTCCGCAGAAGCTGCCGTGCGGTACGACGGTGTGGGGACACGACGGCCGGATCTCCGGCAGCTATGTGCGCACGGCGGCGACCGTCGACGGCCGACGCGTCCTCACCTTCCGTCTGAACACGGACGGATTCGCGGACCCCGGACTGGAACGGGCCCTGCTCACGACCGAGTTCTGCCCCCGCACCTCCTAGAACGAGCAGATTCCGAACGGAGATCCTGGACTGCACCACTCGTTCCAATGATCCAGCCCGGGCAGACGCAAACCCTGCCCGCGGCTTCTGAGGCGGCGTGGTGTCGCGTCTACAGCGGCACGATGTCCGGTGCGCCCAGCCTCGCCGCATCCGCCGTCAGGTCGTCGGGCTGGCGCTGCGACTCCCGTTCCGCCTGCACCCGCTTCTCGTAGTGCTCGACCTCGCGTTCGATCTGGTCCCGGTCCCACCCGAGCACCGGAGCCATCAGCTCGGCCGCGTCCCGGGCGCTGCGCGTGCCGCGGTCGAATGTCTCGATCGAGATGCGCGTCCGTCGGGTCAGCACGTCGTCGAGGTGCCGCGCGCCCTCGTGCGAGGCGGCGTAGACGACCTCCGCGCGCAGATAGTCGTCCGCCGCATGGAGCGGTTCGCCCAGCGAAGGATCGGTCACGATCAGGTCGAGCACCTCCTCCGCCAGCGACCCGTACCGGTTCAACAGGTGCTCCACCCGCACCACATGCAGTCCCGTGCGCTCCGCTATGCGCGCCCGCGCGTTCCACAGCGCCCGGTAGCCCTCGGCACCGAGGAGCGGGATGTCCTCGGTGACGCACTCGGCGACCCTCCGGTCGAGGCCGCGCACCGCCTCGTCGACGGCGTCCTTGGCCATCACCCGGTAGGTGGTGTACTTGCCGCCCGCCACCACCACGAGCCCGGGCACCGGATGGGCCACGGTGTGCTCGCGGGACAGTTTGCTGGTGGCGTCCGACTCCCCTGCGAGCAGGGGCCTGAGGCCCGCGTACACGCCCTCCACGTCGTCCCGTGTGAGCGGGACCGCCAGGACCGAGTTCACATGCTCCAGCAGATAGTCGATGTCCGCGCTGGAAGCCGCCGGGTGCGCCTTGTCCAGATTCCAGTCGGTGTCGGTCGTCCCGATGATCCAGTGCCGGCCCCACGGTATGACGAAGAGGACGGACTTCTCGGTCCGCAGGATCAGGCCGGTCGAGGAGCTGACCCGGTCCTTCGGCACGACCAGATGGATTCCCTTGGACGCCCGTACGTGGAACTGCCCCCGCTCGCCCACCATCGCCTGCGTGTCGTCGGTCCACACCCCTGTCGCGTTGACGATCTGATGGGCGCGGATCTGGTACTCCCCACCCCCTTCCATGTCCTGCACCGTGGCGCCGACGACCCGCTCGCCCTCGCGCAGGAACCCCGTCACGCGGGCGCGATTGGCGACTTTCGCCCCGTACCAGGCCGCCGTGCGGACCAGGGTGGCCACATAACGGGCGTCGTCCATCTGCGCGTCGTAGTACTGCAGGGCGCCGACCAGCGCGTCCTTCTTCAGGCAGGGGGCGATGCGGAGCGCGTGACGGCGCGTCAGGTGACGATGCAGAGGAAGCCCGCGGCCGTGGCCAGGGGCCATCGACATGGCGTCGTAGAGCGCGACGCCGGAGCCCGCATACAGCCGCTCCCAGCCCTTGTGCTGCAGCGGATACAGAAAGGGGACCGGCTTCACGAGGTGCGGGGCCAGGCGCTCCAGCAGCAGCCCCCGCTCCTTCAGCGCCTCGCGCACGAGCGCGAAGTCGAGCATCTCCAGGTAGCGCAGGCCGCCGTGTATGAGCTTGCTGGACCGGCTGGAGGTACCGGACGCCCAGTCACGCGCCTCCACCACGCCCGTGGACAGCCCGCGCGTGACGGCGTCCAGCGCGGTGCCCGCGCCGACCACACCTCCGCCCACCACCAGCACGTCCAGTTCGCGCTCGGCCATCGCCGCCAGTGACTCGGCGCGCTGCGCCGGCCCCAGTGTCCCTGTCCTCACCGCTGCCTCCCGCTCAGTCGCGCTGGCCACACCCGTCCGGCGAAGCCCGGCCTCATCTCCCCATGCCCAAAGTCTGACCGGGATGCCCGACTTCGGCCACCACGCACTCGCGGCCTGTGGACAACACTCACGGAAACGCGCCACGTCAATCCCGCAAATCGGTCATATTTACTCCTAGTGTGACATTGCGCTCCCTCATTGTGTCCACACGGCTTGCCCACCACTTCCGACTCGGCTACTGGGAAGGACGGCCCACTCCATGCCCGCAGATCTCGCCGTCATCGGACTCGGCCATCTGGGCCTTCCCCTGGCCCAGGCCGCCGTCGCCGCCGGCCTCTCCACGCTCGGCTACCGCACGGGGCCCGAAGCCGGTTCCCTCACCGCCGCCGAACTGCGCCGTATGCTCTCGCGGGGATTCCGCCCGACCAGCAACCCCGCCGAACTCGGCCGCGTCCGTACTGCCGTCATCTGTGCGCCCGCCCAGCGCGGGCCCGACGGCACGATGGACCTCGGCCAGGTGGAGGCGGCCGCCCGCACTCTCGCCGAACGGCTGCGCCCGCACACCACCGTGATCCTGGAGTCGCCGGTGCCGCCCGGCACCACGGAGCGTTTCCTGCGCCCCCTGTTGGAGAAGGGTTCCGGTCTGCGCGCGGGACGCGACTTCCACCTCGCCTACTCGCCGAGCCGGGTCGACCCCGGCAACCGCGACTTCGGGGCCGCCAACACACCCAAGGTGATCGGCGGCCTCACCCCCGCCTGCACCGAGTCCGCCGCCACCTTCTACGGGCGCCTCACCGACAAGGTGGTACGCGCGCGTGGGCCCCGCGAGGCGGAGACCGTACAGGTCCTGGAGACGAACTATCGTCAGGTCAACATCGCCCTGGTCAACGAGATGGCGGTGCTCTGCCACGACTTGGGCGTCGACCTGTGGGACGTCATCCGCTGCGCGGAGACCAAGCCGTTCGGATTCCAGGCCTTCCGCCCCGGCCCCGGCACCGGCGGCCACGCCGTCCCGCAGGACCTGGCGGGGCTGACCAGCCGCACCCTGCGGATGGTCGAACTGGCGCAGCAGGTCAACAACCACATGCCCCAGTACGTCGTCCAGCGAGCCGCCACCCTGCTGAACGAGCACGGCAAGTCGGCCCGTGGCGCCCGCGTCCTGCTGCTGGGCGTCACCTACAAGCCGGACCTCGCCGACCAGCAGGGGTCCCCCGCGCACGAGATCGCACTGCGCCTGATGCAGCTGGGCGCTTCCGTCAGCTACCACGACCCGCACGTCCCCGCCTGGAGCGTCCTCGACCGTCCGATCCCCCGCGCGGACTCCCTCTACGAGGCGGCAGCGGACGCCGACCTGACGATCCTGCTCCAGCAACACCGCACTTACGACCTCCAGGGCCTGTCGGTGAAGGCTCAACTGCTGCTGGACACACGGGGGGCCACACCCACCGGGGCGGCGCATCGGTTGTGAGCGGGGGCGCCCCGGTGTCCCGGCTTCGGGTGTCGGTGGCACTCGGCGCCTTTCCGCACCGTACGCAGAGGCGGGGCGCCACAGGGTCGCCGGGGACACGGACACCATCGGGTCGGCACGGCCGTCCCCGCGCATTCGCCCCGAAGGCCACCGTGCGCCTCTCTGCGGCGCAACGTGCCCCCGCTCGGGCACTTGAACACACGAAGGGGCCCGGTTCACCCGTCGGGATGAACCAGGCCCCTCGTCCGCTCAAGCCGAGCGCAGCGTCACCTCACCGCTTGTGCTGCGAGTCCGCCACCGTCACCTCGACCCGCTGGAACTCCTTCAGCTCGCTGTAGCCGGTCGTGGCCATGGCGCGGCGCAGGGCGCCGAAGAAGTTCATCGATCCGTCCGGGGTGTGCGACGGGCCCGTGAGAACCTCCTCGATCGTGCCGACCGTGCCGAGGTCGACCTTCTTGCCGCGCGGCAGTTCCTCGTTGACGGCCTCCATGCCCCAGTGGTGGCCCCTGCCGGGCGCGTCCGTGGCACGCGCCAGCGGCGAGCCCATCATGACGGAGTCGGCACCGCAGGCGATCGCCTTGGGCAGGTCACCGGACCAGCCGACGCCGCCGTCCGCGATCACGTGCACATACCGGCCGCCCGACTCGTCCATGTAGTCGCGGCGGGCCGCCGCCACGTCCGCGACCGCCGTGGCCATGGGGACCTGGATGCCGAGCACGTTGCGCGTGGTGTGCGCGGCGCCGCCGCCGAAGCCGACCAGCACACCGGCCGCACCGGTGCGCATCAGATGCAGAGCGGCGGTGTAGGTGGCGCAGCCGCCGACGATCACCGGGACGTCGAGCTCGTAGATGAACTGCTTCAGGTTCAGCGGTTCGTGCGAGTGGGAGACGTGTTCCGCCGACACCGTCGTACCGCGGATGACGAAGATGTCCACGCCCGCGTCCACGACGGCCTTGGAGAACTGGGCCGTGCGCTGGGGGGAGAGCGCGGCCGCGGTGACCACCCCGGAGTCGCGCACCTCCTTGATCCGCTGCCCGATCAGCTCCTCCTTGATGGGGGCGGCGTAGATCTCCTGGAGGCGGCGGGTCGCGGAGTGGGCGGGCAGTCCGGCGATCTCGTCGAGCAGCGGCTGCGGGTCCTCGTACCGCGTCCACAGGCCCTCGAGGTTCAGCACGCCGAGGCCACCGAGCTCGCCGATGCGGATGGCGGTGGCCGGAGAGACGACCGAGTCCATGGGGGCGGCCAGGAAGGGCAGCTCGAAACGGTAGGCGTCGATCTGCCAGGCGATCGAGACCTCCTTCGGGTCCCGCGTACGGCGGCTGGGGACGACGGCGATGTCGTCGAAGGCGTACGCCCGGCGGCCGCGCTTGCCGCGCCCGATCTCGATCTCAGTCACGTCTGTGGCCTTTCCCTGATGCGTTTCAGCGTCTTCCAGTATCGCCGACCGCCGTGCCGGAGGGCGCCCCGGACGTACGGTGAGGGCGGCCCCGGAACTTCCGGGACCGCCCTCGGACGCGGTCTCACCCGCGCTCTACGCACGCTCCACGCGCGCGTGGATCACTTCTTGTTGCTGTAGTTCGGCGCCTCGACCGTCATCTGGATGTCGTGCGGGTGGCTCTCCTTCAGGCCCGCGGACGTGATTCGGACGAACTGGCCCTTCGCCTGGAGTTCCGGCACCGTCCTGCCGCCGACGTAGAACATCGACTGGCGCAGACCGCCGACCAGCTGGTGGACGACCGAGGACAGCGGGCCCCGGTAGGGCACCTGGCCCTCGATGCCCTCAGGGATCAGCTCGTCGTCGGAGGCGATGCTCTCCTGGAAGTAACGGTCCTTGGAGAAGGACTTGCGGTCACCACGGGACTGCATCGCACCCAGCGACCCCATGCCGCGGTACGACTTGAACTGCTTGCCGTTGATGAAGAGCAGCTCGCCGGGCGACTCCTCGCAGCCGGCCAGGAGCGAGCCCAGCATCACCGTGTCGGCGCCGGCGACCAGGGCCTTCGCGATGTCACCCGAGTACTGCAGGCCACCGTCACCGATGACCGGGATGCCGGCCTCCTTGGCGGCGAGTGACGCCTCGTAGATGGCCGTGACCTGAGGGACGCCGATACCGGCGACCACCCGGGTGGTGCAGATGGAGCCCGGGCCGACGCCGACCTTGATGCCGTCCACGCCGGAGTCGATGAGCGCCTGGGCGCCCTCGCGGGTGGCGATGTTGCCGCCGATGACGTCGACGCCCGAGGAGTTCGACTTGATCTTGGCGACCATGTCGCCGACCAGCCGGGAGTGGCCGTGCGCGGTGTCGACGACGATGAAGTCGACGCCCGCCTCGATCATGGCCTGGGCACGCTCGAAGGCGTCACCCGCGACACCCACGGCGGCGCCGACCATGAGGCGGCCCTCGGCGTCCTTCGCGGCGTTCGGGTACTTCTCGGCCTTCACGAAGTCCTTGACCGTGATCAGGCCCTTGAGGACGTCCGCGTCGTCGACCAGCGGAAGCTTCTCGATCTTGTGGCGGCGCAGCAGCTCCATGGCCTCGTCGCCGGTGATGCCGACCTTGCCGGTGACCAGGGGCATCGGCGTCATGACCTCGCGGACCCGGCGGGAGCGGTCGCTCTCGAAGGCCATGTCGCGGTTGGTGACGATGCCGAGCAGCTTGCCGGCGGGGTCGGTGACGGGGACGCCACTGATGCGGAACTTCGCGCACAGGGCGTCCGCCTCGGCGAGCGTGGCGTCCGGGTGGATGGTGATGGGGTTCGCCACCATGCCGGACTCGGAGCGCTTGACGAGGTCGACCTGGTTGGCCTGGTCCTCGATGGACAGATTGCGGTGCAGCACGCCGACGCCGCCCTGGCGGGCCATCGCGATCGCCATGCGTGACTCGGTGACCTTGTCCATGGCTGCGGACAGCAGCGGGATGTTGACCCGGACGTTCCTGGAGACGTACGAGGCGGTGTCGATCTCGTCGGGCGCCATGTCGGACGCGCCGGGCAACAGCAGCACGTCGTCGTAGGTCAGCCCGAGTGTCGCGAACTTCTCGGGCACTCCGTCGACGTTTGCAGTCATGACACCTTCCCCACATGGCCTTGATCGGTGCGGATGTCCATGCTAACGGGAAGCATGGCTCTCTCATTCCACGGTTCGAAGTGACCCTCGGCTTCGTGTGTTCGTACGGAAGCGAGGGGACGCCTGTTCATATGAGGGCCGGGGTACGGATTGCCGCGGTCGGCCGATAGGGCTCGGCACCGCCGGATCGCAACCGTCGTGGGGCGATCGCCGTCGCGGCGGAGGAAGCCGTGTCTACTGCTCCGCGAGTGCGCGCAGTCTGCTCAGCGCCCTGTGCTGGGCCACCCTCACCGCTCCCGGTGACATACCCAACATCTGCCCCGTCTCCTCGGCGGTCAAGCCCACCGCGATGCGCAACAGGAGCAGCTCGCGCTGGTTCTCGGGCAGGTTGGCCAGGAGTTTCTTGGCCCACTCGGCGTCGCTGCTGAGCAGGGCCCGTTCCTCGGGGCCGAGGGAGTCGTCCGGGCGCTCCGGCATCTCGTCCGAAGGGACCGCCGTGGAGCCGGGATGCCGCATCGCCGCGCGCTGCAGGTCCGCGACCTTGTGCGCGGCGATCGCGAAGACGAACGCCTCGAAGGGGCGCCCGGTGTCCTTGTAGCGCGGCAGCGCGAGGAGCACGGCGACGCAGACCTCCTGCGCCAGGTCCTCGACGAAGTGCCGGGCGTCTCCCGGCAGTCGGGACAGCCGCGTACGGCAGTAGCGCAGAGCCAACGGGTGGACGCGGGCGAGCAGGTCATGGGTCGCCTGCTCGTCGCCGTCGACGGCACGATGGACGAGCGCACCGATCACCGTTGTCTCGTCGTCGCGCATCGGTCCATGGTGCCTCGACGTGGTCCGGTCCGTGGCACCGCGTCCGTAGTTGTGCACCGAAGCGTTATGAGCAGGTGCGCCGGAACTCATCTCCTGCGCCCTCCCCTCCCGCTCGATCGACTCGTCCCCGAGGAACTCCACACCTCCAAGGATGCGGCATCCGCGGCGAAACGAGCAGCGGGCACCTGGCGGGCCGTGTTGCCAACCCCGCCCACCGTGCGGTAGGCGGGGATCTGCGTACCCCCGCGGTGATCCACTTAGCGGACCAGGCCCCACCGGAAGCCGAGCGCCACCGCGTGCGCGCGGTCCGAGGCACCGAGCTTCTTGAACAGCCGCCGCGCATGCGTCTTCACGGTGTCCTCGGAGAGGAAGAGCTCGCGGCCGATCTCCGCGTTGGAGCGGCCGTGGCTCATCCCCTCGAGCACCTGGATCTCACGCGCGGTGAGCGTCGGCGCGGCACCCATCTCGGCAGAGCGCAGCCGCCGTGGCGCGAGCCGCCAGGTCGGGTCGGCGAGAGCCTGTGTGACGGTCGCCCGCAGTTCGGCGCGCGAAGCGTCCTTGTGCAGATAACCGCGTGCGCCCGCGGCGACCGCGAGCGCCACGCCGTCCAGGTCCTCGGCGACGGTGAGCATGATGATGCGCGCACCGGGGTCGGCGGACAGCAGACGCCGCACAGTCTCGACGCCGCCCAAACCGGGCATGCGTACGTCCATCAGAATCAGGTCCGAACGGTCGGCCCCCCAACGGCGGAGGACTTCCTCGCCGTTGGCCGCCGTCGTCACGCGCTCGACACCGGGCACGGTCGCCACCGCGCGGCGGAGCGCCTCTCGGGCAAGCGGGGAGTCGTCGCAGACGAGGACGGATGTCATGACCGCCCTCCGCAGCTGATGCGCGTCACCTTGAGCCTCCAGGCTGGTACGAATCGTCACCTGTGCGGTCGACGCCCTCGGACGCCTGCCCGAGCGCTTGTTCTTTCAACCGCCTCCGCACTCTCAACGATGGTCACTCGAAAGAGTTACGGTGCAGCAAGCCATCTTCGGCACTGTACGTGAGGGCGCGGACACGGTGCAGACATGCGCGGCGGACCCTCGAACTTTCATCACAACCTATGCCCCATTTAGCCGCTTTTCTTCCCGTTTGCTGGTGTCTGGGGCTAGATTCGCAATGAGTCATATTTTCATCTCCTAAGATCGTCGTTGTACGGTCGGGGACACACATATCCGCCTAGAACGGCAACAAGGGGACACGCAATGGCAGATTTCTCCCGCCTTCCCGGTCCGAACGCGGATCTGTGGGACTGGCAGCTCCATGCGGCCTGCCGTGGGGTCGACAGTTCGCTCTTCTTCCATCCCGAGGGTGAACGAGGGGCGGCCCGGAGCGCTCGCGAGAACTCGGCCAAGGAGGTCTGCATGAGGTGCCCCGTACGCGCGGAGTGCGCGGCCCACGCACTGGCGGTGCGCGAGCCGTACGGCGTGTGGGGCGGACTGACCGAGGACGAGCGAGAAGAACTCATGGGACGGGCACGGAACCGGCTGGTGCCGGCCTCCACGACCAGTGGGGGCACCGCTTCCTCGAACAACTGAAGGAACGTTTCTTCACCACGGGTACGCATACGTGTGCCCTTTTTGGGGTGGGTGCCGCCCTTGGAGGCGGTTCCGGGGGGCGATGAAACGCACGGGGGACGTCGAGGCGATGGAGCGCACGGGACCGCTTCCCGGGGGATCGTGCTCCGTTTCCGGGGGGATCCGGTCCTATCGGCGGGCCGCCCGCGTCAGTTCCTCCAGCGTCGCCGCCACCGCAGGCACCTGCGCCAGATCCGGCAGGGTGAGCGCGACGATCTCCCGCCGCACCGCGGGTTCCAGCGTCACCGGCCGCACACCCCTCGGGCGGACGGACTCGATCGCGAGCTGCGGAAGGACAGCCACGCCGAGACCGGCGCCGACCAGGCCGACCACCGCCGGATAGTCGTCGGTCGCGAAGTCGATACGGGGTGTGAAACCCGCGCTCTCGCACGCCTGCACCAGCTGCCCACGGCAGCGCGGACAGCCCGCGATCCACGGTTCCCCGGCGAGCTCGCCGATGGCAACCGACTTCGCGCGCCCCAGCCGGTGCCCCTCGGGAACGAGCCCGACGAGCCGGTCGACAAGCAGCGGGCGGACGACGAGGTCGTCCAATTCCTCGGCGCCCTCGGCCCCTTTGTAGCGGAACGCCAGCGCGATGTCGCAGTCGCCCGCACGCAGCGTGTCCACGGACTCGGGCGGCTCGGCCTCCTCCAGGGAGACCCGGGTGCCGGGGTGCGTGGCGCGCAGGGCGGCGAGCGCGGTGGGTACGAGGGTGGAACTGCCGCTCGGGAAGGAGACCAGGCGGACCCGGCCGGCCCTCAGGCCGGCGATGGCGGCGACCTCCTCCTCGGCGGCGGTCAGCCCGGCGAGGATGCCGGCCGCGTGCCGTACCAACGCCTCACCAGCCTGGGTCAGACGCATCTCGCGGCCGCTGCGGACGAGCAGCGGTGTGCCGACCGACGCCTCGAGCGCCTTCATCTGCTGGCTGACCGCGGGCTGGGTGCAGCCCAGCTCGCGCCCCGCGGCGGAGAAGGAGCCGGTGGCGGCCACGGCGCGCAGCACACGGAGATGTCGGGCCTCGATCACCCTGGAAGCATAAGCGAATCTTGGACAGGGCGGCAGATACTGCGTCGACGCTTTGACCTTTCGCCCCCTACGGTGCCGTCATGAAGCTTCTGTCACTGAACCTGGGCCGACCCGTGGCCGTCGACTACACCGACCAGCCGCAGGGCGTGACCGGCATCGACAAACAGCCCGTGGACGGGCCGGTGCGGGTGACCGCGCCCGGGCCCAAGGGGACCGGCGCGAGCGGGGTGGCCGGGGACGCGGTGTGCGACCTGCGGCATCACGGCGGCGACGACCAGGCGGTGTACGCGTTCGCCCGTGAGGACCTGGACGCGTGGGAGCGTGAGCTGGGCCGGACACTGCCGAACGGCTCGTTCGGCGAGAACCTCACCACGGAGGGACTCGACGTGTCCGGTGCTCGCATCGGCGAGCGCTGGCGCATCGGCTCCGAGCTGGTGCTGGAGGTGACCTCCGGCCGGATTCCGTGCCGGACCTTCCAGGGGCATCTGGGCGAGAGGGGCTGGGTCGGGCGGTTCACGCGCCGGGGGGCGCCCGGTGCGTATCTGCGCGTGATCGAACCGGGTGAGACACGGGCGGGCGACCCCATCGAGATCGTGCACCGGCCCCACCACGACATCACCGTCGCCCTTCAGTTCCGCGCGACCACCACGGAACGGCATCTGCTGCCGGACCTGTTGGCGGCGGGCGACGCGCTGCACCCGGAGACCGCCGCGGCGGCGCGTCGGTACATGCACAAGCACCCCGCAGGGAACTAGCAGAGGACGTCGGCACGTTGGCGGTGGAGCCGGTGAAATGCCCCATCCGGCAGGCGGGCTCCATCAGTCCGGGTCACTATCGTTGGCGCATGACAACGGCTTTGATTACGGGATCGACCGCGGGCATCGGCGCCGCGTTCGCACGGCGGCTGGCCGCCGACGGCCACGACCTCGTCCTGGTGGCGCGCGACACCAAGCGGCTGCGGGAACAGGCGACGGAGTTGCACGACCGGCACGGCATCGAGGCGGAGGTGCTGACCGCGGACCTCGCCACCGACGAGGGCATCGAGGCGGTGGCCGCGCGCCTGTCCGAGCTGAAGAACCCCGTCGACCTGCTCGTCAACAACGCGGGCTTCGGCAACAAGGGCCGTTATCTCGACGTACCCATGGCGGACGAGCTGCGGATGCTCAAGGTGCACTGCGAGGCCGTGCTCCGGCTGACGAGCGCGGCGGCGGAGTCGATGGGCACGCGGGGCCGCGGCGGGATCGTCAATGTGGCCTCGGTGGCGGCGTTCGTCCCGCGCGGCACGTACGGCGCGTCCAAGGCGTGGGTCGTGCAGTTCACACAGGGCGCGGCGCGGGACCTGGCTGGGTCCGGCGTACGGCTGATGGCGCTGTGCCCGGGCTTTGTGCGCACGGAGTTCCACGAGCGCGCCGGCATGGGTACGGACAACATCCCGGGCTGGATGTGGCTGGACGCCGACAGGGTGGTCGCCACCGCCCTGTCGGACCTGGCCCGGGGCAGGACGGTGTCCATTCCGGACCCTCGGTACAAGGCACTGATGGGTGTGGTCAAGGTGACGCCGCGCGCACTGCTGGGCGGGGTCACCTCGCGCACGGGACGCAGATACGGACCGCAGTAGCACCCGGTCACGGCCATGGGACGCCGCATGTGCGAGCCCCAGCGGGAGAGGTGACGCCACCCCTCGGGTGGGAGGATGGGCATATCTGCCGGACCCAGGGGGGCCGGAGGCGGCGTCATGACATTCGTGCAGCTCATCGATTGCAGGACCAGCCGGTTCGACGAGATGAACCGGCTCGTGGACACATGGCTCGAGCAGACCGGCGGCAGACGGAGCGCCACACACAGTCTGATCGGCAAGGACAGGTCCGACGGCTCACACTTCATCGAGATCGTGGAGTTCCCCTCCTACGAAGAGGCGATGCGGACCTCGAACCTTCCGGAGACCGACCGGATCTTCCACGACATGATCGCCCTCTGCGACGAGATGCCCGTCTTCACGGACCTGGAAGTGGTGCGGGACGAGCAGTTGTACGTGGCGAACGTACGGCGGTTCTTCGAAGTCGTCGCCGCCGAGGACGATCTGCCGCCGCTCGACGGGCTGCTTGCCGAGAACTACCACGGCCACGATCCCGCCAACGAGCAGGACACCATCGGGATGGACGCGATGCGGCGTGAGATCCGGGAGTGGCGGGCGGGCTTCGACTTCGCGTTCACCGTCGAGGACCGGATCGCCGAGGGCGACAAGGTGTGCACCCGGTGGACCTGGAACGGCCGCCACACGGGCGAGTTCCTCGGCATCCCGGCCACGGGCAGGGACGTCACCATCACCGGTACGACCGTCTTCCGGTGCGGAGTCGACGGGAAGATCGTCGAAGGCTGGTGGCAGTACGACCGGCTGGGGCTGATGGAACAGCTCGGGGCGCTGGACGCGCTGGAGCGCTGATCCCGCGCACGCCGGAACCGCAGCGACGCGCCGAGGCCCGGCACCCAGAGGGTGCCGGGCCTCGGTACCGCTTGTCGGCTCGCGTCAGTGGGCGTGACCGTGGCCGTGGCCGGCCGCGGCCGGCTCTTCCTCTTCCTTCTTCTCGACGACCAGGGTCTCGGTCGTCAGCAGCAGGGAGGCGATGGAGGCGGCGTTCTCCAGGGCGGAGCGGGTGACCTTGACCGGGTCGATGACGCCGGCCTTGATCAGGTCGCCGTACTCGCCGGTGGCCGCGTTGTAGCCCTGGCCCTTCTCGAGGTCGGCGACCTTGGAGGCGATGACGTAGCCCTCGAGGCCGGCGTTCTCGGCGATCCAGCGCAGCGGCTCGACGACCGCGCGGCGGACGATGGCGACACCGGTGGCCTCGTCGCCCTGCTTGCCGAGGCCGCGGTCCAGCACCTTGGAGGCGTGGACCAGCGCGGAGCCACCACCGGAGACGATGCCCTCCTCGACCGCGGCGCGGGTCGCGGAGATGGCGTCCTCCAGACGGTGCTTCTTCTCCTTCAGCTCCACCTCGGTGGCGGCGCCGACCTTGATCACGCACACGCCGCCGGCCAGCTTGGCGAGGCGCTCCTGGAGCTTCTCGCGGTCCCAGTCGGAGTCGGTGGTCTCGATCTCGGCCTTGATCTGGGCGATACGGCCGGTGACGTCCGCGGACTTGCCTCCGCCGTCGACGATGGTGGTGTCGTCCTTGGTGACCGTCACGCGGCGGGCGGAGCCCAGCACGTCCAGGCCGACCTGGTCGAGCTTGAGGCCGACCTCCTCGGAGACGACCGTGGCGCCGGTGAGGACCGCCATGTCCTGCAGCATCGCCTTGCGGCGGTCGCCGAAGCCGGGGGCCTTCACCGCGACGGCGTTGAAGGTGCCGCGGATCTTGTTCACGACGAGCGTGGACAGGGCCTCGCCCTCGACGTCCTCGGCGATGATCAGCAGCGGCTTGGAGGAGCCGGCCTGGATGACCTTCTCCAGCAGCGGCAGCAGATCCGCGATGGAGGAGATCTTGCCCTGGTTGATGAGGATGTACGGGTCGTCGAGGACGGCCTCCATACGCTCCTGGTCCGTCACGAAGTACGGCGACAGGTAGCCCTTGTCGAACGCCATGCCCTCGGTGAAGTCCAGCTCGAGACCGAAGGTGTTGGACTCCTCGACGGTGATGACGCCGTCCTTGCCGACCTTGTCCATCGCCTCGGCGATCAGCTCGCCGACCTGCTGGTCCTGGGCGGACAGCGCGGCGACGGCGGCGATGTCGGACTTCT
Source organism: Streptomyces chiangmaiensis (assembly GCF_036281785.1). Lineage (NCBI taxonomy): Bacteria > Bacillati > Actinomycetota > Actinomycetes > Kitasatosporales > Streptomycetaceae > Streptomyces > Streptomyces chiangmaiensis. The sequence continues at coordinate 15,659 of NZ_JAYWVC010000070.1, forward strand.
CGTCGATCGGGCGGGCGGTGGCGAGGAGGTCCTCGGAGACCGCGGCCACGGCGGCGTCGATGCCCTTCTTCAGGGCGGCCGGGGAGGCACCCGCGGCGACGTTCTTCAGGCCCTCGCGCACCAGCGCCTGGGCGAGCACGGTGGCGGTGGTCGTACCGTCACCCGCGATGTCGTTGGTCTTGGTCGCCACCTCCTTCACCAGCTGGGCGCCGAGGTTCTCGTACGGGTCCTCGACCTCGACCTCACGGGCGATGGTGACACCGTCGTTGGTGATGGTGGGCGCGCCGAACTTCTTGTCGATCACGACGTTGCGGCCCCTGGGACCGATCGTCACCTTGACCGTGTCGGCAAGCTTGTTGACGCCGCGCTCGAGGGCGCGACGGGCGTCCTCGTCGAACTTCAGGATCTTCGCCATGGAGCGTTTCAGTCCTCTCGAATACGATGCCCGGCAGCCCTCGAAGAACGGCCGTCATCGCGGTGAAGAACGAACCGCGCCCCCGGCGCCCGGCTGATGATCGGTCGCGGGGGGCCAGGGGCACAGTTCAAAGCAATCTGCTTCGGTGAATTACTTCTCGATGATCGCGAGCACGTCGCGAGCCGAGAGGACGAGGTACTCCTCGCCGTTGTACTTCACCTCGGTGCCGCCGTACTTGCTGTACAGCACGATGTCGCCGGTCTTGACGTCGAGCGGAAGACGCTCGCCGTTCTCGAAGCGGCCCGGGCCCACGGCCAGGACGACGCCCTCCTGGGGCTTCTCCTTGGCAGTGTCCGGGATGACCAGGCCAGAGGCGGTGGTCTGCTCAGCATCCAGCGGCTGGACCACGATGCGGTCCTCGAGCGGCTTGATGGCAACCTTGGAGCTGGTGGTCGTCACGATCCGACCTCCCCCTTCGGAGATCTCACGGGGTTAACTGTCTGAGGTGGCGACCAGGTGGATCCGTCGTCGCGGGTGCCGGACCTGCCCGTCGCTTTGTTGGCACTCCTCACTGGCGAGTGCCAGAGCCGAGACTATGACCGCGATTAGCACTCGGTCAAGCGGAGTGCCAGTCGGTCGCGGCGCGGCGCCGGAGACGGGGTGGGCCCGGGGTTCGTTCCGCACCCTGAGATGGGACGACCGCCCGTGGGAGGCACCCTCCATCATCGGCCTCGACGGCCTTGCCCTCGACCACGGACGGACCGGGGCGGCGGGCCGCGCGCAGGTGGGTGGCCACCGGGAGACGACCCGGACGCCCGCCCCGCGCTACAGATAGTCCTCCAGTCGGGCCACCGTGAACCCCCTTGCCTGGATGCGACGCAGGAGACGGGTCGTCTCCGCGGACAGGGAGGTGGGGGGGCGGCCCGCCTCGTGGGGGCGGACGATGTCGCCCGGTTGCAGGGGCGCGCCCGTGCCGTGCGGTTCCGGTGCGGGGCGCCACAGGACCACGGCCGTGACGCCGCAGTCCGCGGCCGCACGGAGCGTCGTGCGGTCGTACGTGCCGTAGGGCGGGCGGAGCAGTCGGGGGCGCAGCCCCAGGCGCGCCTTCAGCCGGTCCCGCTGTCCGCAGATCTCGGCGCGCTGCTCGCCGTAGGGGCGGCCGCGCAGCGTGAAGTGGCCGAGGGTGTGGTTCTGGATGGCCGCGCCGGCTGCCCGCAGACGCGCGACGCGCGCGTCGTCCCGCCCGGCGGCGCTGTCCGTGAGGAACACGCTGACCGGTAGCCGCAGTTCACGGACCATGTCCACGAACCGGGGATCGTTCTCGACGTCTTCGTCGTACGTCAGGAAGACGACCTTGTCATGGGTGGGGACGCGATCGAGCACCGGGGGCAGCCCGCCCCCGGCCCGGCCTGAGCCGCCGGCGGGCCGGGCCGGCCGGGGCGCGGGGGCGAGCGGGGCGCGGAGGCCCCACCGGCGGTACGTCCGCTGCGATCCCCCGTGCGGACGGTGCACCTTCTGCGCCGCCTTCTTGCCCAGCCGTTCGATCGGGTCGACGGACTGGGCGCAGCCGGACAGAAGGACCGCGGCGAGCGTCCCGGCGAGCAGCACCCGCGGCCACGGCCGTGCCCTCACAGGTGGTCCTCCGGGCCTGCCTCCGCGAACCCCCCGTCCCTCACCTGCTTCAGGAACCGCCGGATCATGTCGGCATCCGCCGAACCCCTGCTTGTGCACCTTGCTGCCGGAACAGCACGCCGCAAGGGGCACCTGGCCCACTTTTCGTCGTTTTGTCGTACGAGCCGCATGGTGTCGGATCCTTCCAGTGACCGGCGCCCCCGACCGGCCGACACCGCGGCCGGACGCACACCGTCCACCGACTGGTCGACAATGACCGGGTGAACGACCTCTCCTTCGCCTCCCTGCTCACCCCCGAGGGCCGTGCTCTTCTCGACGAGGTGCGCGGCACCGCTCCGGCGCAGGAACTGGCCGTCGCGACCCGGTTGCGCCGCGACCACCCCGCCGACCTGGTCTCGGCGGCCCTCGCACAGGCGCGGCTGCGCGAACGGGCGGCGGCGAAGTTCGGCGCCGCGGACGCGGAGCGGATGTTCTTCACGGCGAACGGCGTCGAGCAGTCCACCAGGACCACCGTCGCGGTCCACCGCGCGGGCCGGCTGCGGGAACTCGGTGTGACCTCGGTCGCCGATCTGTGCTGCGGCATCGGCGGCGACGCGATCGCGTTCGCCCGGGCAGGCATCCGGGTCCTCGCCGTGGACCGGGACCCGCTGACGGCGTCGGCGGCGCGGGCGAACGCCGATGCGCTGGGCCTGTCCGCGCTGATCGAGGTGCGCGAGGCGGACGTCACGGACGTGGACGTGTCCTCGTACGAAGCCGTCTTCGTCGATCCTGCGCGGCGGGGCGGGCGCGGCCGGATCTTCGACCCCGAGGCGTACTCGCCCCCGCTGTCCTGGGCCGTGGCGACGGCCCTGAAGGCCCCGCACGCCGCCCTCAAGGTCGCGCCGGGCATCCCGCACGAGGCGGTGCCCGCCGGTGCGGAGGCCGAGTGGATCTCGGACGGCGGCGATGTGAAGGAGGCGGTGCTCTGGTTCGGCACGCAGCCGGGGCTCGTACGGGCCACCCTGCTGCCCGGCCCACGCGTGCTGCGCGGCCGCGCACTGCCCGACCCGCCCGTACGCCCCCTTGGCCGCTACCTCTACGAGCCGGACGGAGCCGCGATCCGCGCGCACCTGGTGGCGGAGGTGGCGGACGAACTGGAGGGCGGTCTGATCGACGAGACGATCGCGTATGTGACGGCGGACGAGCACCGCGACTCGCCCTACGCGACGGCTTACGAGATCACCGACCGGCTCCCGTTCAACGTGAAGAGGTTGAAGGCGCTGCTGCGGGAGCGCGAGGTCGGGATCCTGACCGTCAAGAAGCGGGGTTCGGCGGTCGAGCCGGAGGAACTGCGCCGCAAGGTCCTGCCCAAGCCGCACGGGCCGAACGCCGTGACCGTGTTCCTGACCCGGGTGGCCGGCGCACCGACGATGCTGCTCGGGCGCCCGGCCTAGCGGCAGTCCTCCGCACGCGCGCGGAGCAGTTCCCGCTCCCGTTCGTTGCCGGCGAGGGAGGCGGCGCGCTCGAACTCCGCACGGGCCTCGCCGCTCCAGGGCGGCGACCAGCGCGTCCTGCGCCAGTTCCTCGGCGATGGCGACGTCGCGCACGATCCGGGCGACACCGGCGATGACACGAGGCGACTGCATCCGGAAGACGGTCTCGATCACGCGGGCGGGGCCGTCGACGGGCGGGGAGTCGGTGGGCTGCTGTTCCACAGCCCACCATGCAACACCCCCGGCGGCCGAGCGCCAAGGAGCGCTCACCCCTCGGCGATCTCCCGGACCTCACAGGTGATCGTCCAGTACTCCTCGTGCACCTTCACGAACCGCTTGGCCCATTCGATCGCTTCGGCCATGTCCTTGCACTGCATGATCGCGTAGCCGCCGATGACCTCCTTGGACTCGGTGAAGGGACCGTCCGTGACGGAGATCTTTCCTCCCGCCCAGTGCACCCGGGTGCCCTGGGCGGTCGGCATCAGCCCAGCGGTGTCGAGCATCACCCCGGCCTTGGTGACCTCCTCGATCAGCTCCCCCATGCGCTCCATCAGCTCGGGGCTCGGGCCCCCCGGGGGAGCGGTGGTCTCGTCGATGCGCACGAGCGACAGATAACGCGGCATGGTGACTCCTCGGTGGAACGGCCGGGTCCTTCCCGGCCTCTCACCCATGCGTCGAACGGGGACGACGTGCATCGACACGAGCCGCGGATTTTTTTCGGGGAATTTTTCCGGGGTCGTCGGCGCAGGTCAGGGACGCACAACGAGGCCCCGGACCGGGCACGAGGGCGGGTGACCAGGGTGTCGCGCGGGATGCTCACCACCGTCGCCCCGGTGCGGCCCGCGTCGATGTGAGCAGGGACACCTGTGCGTCGTCCCTCGGAAAATCTCACGCTTCTCACCGCCCGCTCAGCTGCCCGCAGGCCCGCGGTCGGGACAGTCCCGACCTTAAGGTCGCACGGGCGAAGGCCCGTGCGCCGTCAGGCGGTGGCCACCGACTCGAAGCGCCAGCGGTGCACCGCCCGGGTGACCAACTGCTCGTCTGGTTCAGGCAGTTCGGGGAGGTCGGCGGCGTAGTCCGCATCCCACCAGGTGATGACGAGGACGCGGTCCTCAGGCGCGCGGAGCGTCTCCCGGCGCAGGGGCGGAGGCGTCAGCTGCTGGGCCCGTGCCCACGACAACAGCTCCTCGCCCCGGCCGGCGACCGCCCGTGCCTCCCACATCAGCGCCACGGTCACGAGTACAGGTTCTCCTTGCTCACCTCGTGGACGTGGTCGTGGGACTGCGTGTTGCCCGGCACGTGGGGATCCGTCACCGGCAGCGACGAGTCCGCCGACAGGTCCCAGTCCGACGCGGACCGGTCCCGGGCGACCATCTCCGCGCCCAGCGAGGCGACCATCGCTCCGTTGTCCGTGCACAGCTTGGGGCGGGGCACCCTGAGCCGGATCCCGGCCGCCTCACAGCGGTCCTGGGCCAGCGCGCGCAGCCGCGAATTGGCCGCCACCCCACCGCCGATCATCAGATGGTCGACACCCTCGTCCTTGCAGGCCCGGACAGCCTTGCGGGTCAGCACATCGACGACCGCCTCCTGGAAGGAGGCCGCCACATCGCGCACCGGCACCTCCTCCCCCGCCGCGCGCCGGGCCTCGATCCAGCGGGCCACGGCCGTCTTCAGGCCGGAGAAGGAGAAGTCGTACGCCGGGTCGCGGGGACCGGTCAGACCCCGCGGGAACGCGATCGCCTCCGGGTCGCCCTCCTTGGCGTACCGGTCGATGACCGGGCCGCCCGGGAAGCCGAGGTCCAGCACGCGCGCAATCTTGTCGAACGCCTCGCCCGCGGCGTCGTCGATGGTCGCGCCCATCGGCCGCACGTCGGAGGTGATGTCCGTGGACAACAGGAGCGAGGAGTGCCCGCCGCTCACCAGCAGCGCCATCGTCGGCTCCGGCAGCGCACCGTGTTCCAGCTGGTCCACGCAGATGTGGGAGGCGAGGTGGTTGACCCCGTAGAGCGGCTTGCCCAGCGCGTACGCGTACGCCTTCGCCGCCGAGACACCGACCAGCAGCGCCCCCGCGAGACCGGGCCCTGCGGTGACCGCGATGCCGTCCAGGTCCCTCGCGCTCACCCCCGCCTCCTTCAGTGCGCGCTCGATCGTCGGCACCATGGCCTCGAGGTGCGCCCGGGAAGCCACTTCCGGTACGACGCCGCCGAAGCGTGCGTGCTCGTCGACGCTGGAGGCGACGGCGTCGGCGAGGAGGGTGGTACCACGGACGATGCCGACGCCGGTCTCGTCGCACGAGGTCTCGATCCCCAGGACCAGGGGTTCGTCAGCCATTGTTCTCGGTTCCTTGTACTGAGGAGTTGCCCGCAGCGGAACCGCCGTCGGGCGCTGTGCTGAGCCGCATCACCAGGGCGTCCACGTTCCCCGGCTGGTAGTAGCCGCGCCGGAAGCCGATGGGTTCGAAGCCGTAGCGCTCGTAGAGCTTCTGGGCGCGCACGTTGTCGACCCGGCACTCGAGCATCACCTCGGCGCACTCGAACGCGGTCGCGGCCCGCAGCAGCTCGGTGAGGAGCCGGCCGCCGAGCCCCGTGGCCCAGCGATCGCGGGCTACGGCGATCGTCTGGATGTCGCCGAGGTCGCCCTGGGCGGCCAGTCCCGCGTATCCGACCACGCGCTCGCCCTCCACGGCCACGACATAGCGCCGGGTCGCCTCCGCGCCCCGGGAGTGCGCCAGTTCGGACCAGAACATGCCCCGCGACCAGGCGTCCTCGGGGAACAGGTCCTTCTCCAGCTCCAGAACGGCATCGATGTCCCACCAGCGCATCTCGCGCAGCGTGGGCGTCACGGGCACGGTCACTTGGGGGTGACCACCTTGTAGTTCCTGGGCACCTGCGCGTCGGGGCGGCGCAGATACAGCGGTCGGGGGGCGGGCAGTTCCTCACCCGCGGCCAGCTTCTCCACCGCCAGGGACGCGAGCGCGGCCGCCGAGACGTGCTCGGGCTCCCGCGCCTGCGGGAACGTGCCCGGGTAGAGCAGCGCCCCGGCCCCGACGGCGGGCAGGCCGGCGACCGCCTCCGCGATCTCCGCGGGCCGGGCGACGGCGGGTTCGGTGACGCGGATGCGGGAGTCGTCGTACCGCGCCCAGTAGACCTCCTTGCGGCGCGCGTCCGTGGCCACCACGAACGGCACGGTGAGGTCGGAGGCATAGGCGAGACCGTCGAGCGTGCACACGCCGTGCACGGGCACGCCGAGCGCGAGCCCGAACGTGTCGGCGGTCATCAGGCCGACGCGCAGCCCGGTGTACGGACCGGGGCCCACACCGACGACGATGCCGGTGACGGCGTCGAGCCGCGTGCCCGCCTCGGCGAGGACCCGGTCGACGGCGGGCAGCAGCAGTTCCCCGTGCCGACGCGCGTCCACCTGGCTCGACGAGGCGACGACGGACGTTCCGTCGTGCAGGGCGACGGTGACGGCGGGGGTGGCGGTATCCAGAGCGAGCAAGAGCACGCAAACAGCCTACGGCGCCCGCGCCCGGCGTACGGCCGAGCCGGTCCGCGCGATGCCTGCTGCTACCGTCACAGCAATGGAGTACGACGCGGTCGGTCCGTGAACGAATCGGTGAGTCGTACGAGACGGACACGGCTTGACGGGTGCTTCCGCGTGCGGGGGCGAGAGGTGGGCACAGGTGGCTAGGAGCAGCTCGGGATTCGTGGCCGGGCTCACCGCGGCGGCGATCGCCGTGGTCGGTTTCCTCGCCTATCAGGCGTCGGCGCATGTGCCCGACACCCTGGGCAAGCCCCAGGTGAAAAAGTCGCCCTCGGCCACGGCGTCGAAGCCGCCGCAGGACAAGAAGAACCCGGCGCCGCTGCCCGCCGGCTCCGGCGCCGGCGAGCGGGTCGTGTACTCGACCGGTGACGACCGGGTGTGGCTGGTCGGCACGGGCAACAAGGTCCGGCGCACCTTCACGGTGATGCCGGGGACGGTGGATCCGGTGCCGGGCACGTACGCGGTGACCTCGCGCGACCCCGCGGGCACCGGGTCCGACGGCAGGACGGTCGAGCACATCGTGCGTTTCGCGCTGATCGACGGAGTGGTGTTCGGCTTCAGCGCGGCGGTCGACGGCAGCACGCCCAAGCCCGACGCCTCGAAGAAGCTGGGCGGCATCCGCGAATCCCGTGCCGACGGCACGGCGATGTGGGAGTTCGCCACGGGCGGTCAGAAGGTCGTCGTCGTCAAGTGACCGAACGGCGGCACACACGGGGGAACACGCCCTGCCGACCCCCGCCTATGCGGCCCTGCGCGGCTCCGGAGGCTCGTGGGCCGTGCGCGGCGCCCGCGGCGCGGGGTCGCGCGGCGGTGTCGAGATCGCCTTCGCCGCGGCACACGCCGCCAGCAGGTCCCGCATCGACACACCGGCCGCTCCGGCCGCCACGCGCGGCTGCGCCTCGTCACGTTCTGAAGCCGGCATGGACGCCTCCTGGTGTCGCGGGGGCGGCATGGTTAGGTAGACCTAACCATGAGCTGATGTCCATGGGACCATGCCCGGTACCTGCGGCGCAATATCTTGCCGACGAGTTGTCGGGACATCGGGCACCCCCCTGGTGCACCCCGCAAGGAGTGGGGGGAGTCGCGCACCCGGCCGCAGACGCCCGGAAGGCGACGCTCCCGAAGAGCGCACGGGTGTCCCGGGAGTTTCGGCGGAGCCCCGCGGCGGCTCTCAGGCCGACAGCACGGTCAGATCCACGCCCGCCCAGCGCCGTCCGAACCCCGTGAGGGACACGTGCCGCACCTCGTCGGTCGTGTCTCCGACGGCACGGTGGATGACCACGTGCAGCCGGTCCTCCGAGAGGTCCTCGACCTTGCCCTCGCCCCACTCCACGACGACGACGGACTCCGGCAGCGAGACGTCGAGGTCGAGGTCCTCCATCTCGTCCAGGCCGCCGCCCAGGCGGTACGCGTCCACGTGGACCAGCGGGGGGCCGTCCCCGAGGGACGGGTGCACGCGGGCGATCACGAAGGTCGGTGAGGTCACTGCACCCCGCACACCGAGCCCCTCGCCGAGCCCGCGGGTCAGCGTGGTCTTGCCCGCGCCCAGCTCGCCGTTCAGCATCACGAGGTCGCCGCCGCGCAGCAGCTCGGCCAGAAGGCGCCCCAGCTCCCGCATCTGTTCGGGGGAGGTGACGGTGAACTCGGTGGTGACGCCCGGCATCGGGACCTCAGCCGGGCTGTACGGTGCTGGTGCTTCCATAGCCACCCACGGTAGCCCCTGCCGGGACCGCTCCCGAGCGCATCAGGAGGTCGGCGAGGCGGTCTGTGACCACCTCGGGGTGCTCCAGCATCACCAGGTGACCGGCGTCCGGCACGAGCACCAGTTCGGCATCCGGCAGCAGACCGGCGATCGCCTCGCTGTGCTCGCTGGGCGTGACCAGGTCCTGAATGCCCGCGAGGACGAGCACGGGTATCTCCGCAAAGCGGGCCAGTGCCTCGGTCTTGTCGTGGTCGGTGAACGCCGGATAGAACTCGGCGACCACGTCGATCGGCGTGCCCTCGATCATCCGCTCCGCGAACCGCGCGACGGCCGGGTCGACGTCGCGGGACGCGAACGAGTACCGCTTGATGATCCCGGCGAACAGGTCGGCCGTCGCCCTGCGCCCCCTCTCCACCAGCTCGGCCTGCTGGCCCAGGGCCTTGAGCACACCGGGGAGGATGCGCCGCACGGCGTTGACGCCCGCGACGGGCAGCCCGAAGTTCACCTCGCCGAGCCGTCCGGACGACGTGCCGACGAGCGCGACACCGACGACCCGGTCGCGAATCAGCTCCGGGTACTGGTCGGCGAGCGCCATGATCGTCATGCCGCCCATGGAGTGGCCGACGAGCACGATGGGCCCCTCGGGCGCGGCCGCGTCTATCACGGCCTTGAGATCGCGGCCGAGCTGGTCGATGGTGACCGGCGTGCCCTCGGCCTGGGCCATTCCACGGGCGGAGCGGCCGTGGCTGCGCTGGTCCCAGTACACGGTTCGGACGACGCCGCGCAGCGCGGCCCGCTGGAAGTGCCAGGAATCCTGGCTGAGGCAGTAGCCGTGGCTGAAGACGACGGTCACCGGCGTCGGCGCCTTGCGCCCGAAGAGCCGGCGTCGGCGCGGGGCGGGGCCGCCCTCCGGCTCGACGTCGTCGATCTCGTAGTACAACGCGGTGCCGTCGTCGGCGTACGCCTTGCCGGGGGCACCGCGCAAAGTGCCGTACGGTCCCGCCGAGTCGAGGGCGAGCCGGGCCTTGCGGCGCATGCCGCGGCCGACCGTCATCCGCTCTATGGCGACACCGGCGGCGGCGCCCGCGGCCACCACGCCTATCGCGGCGCCGGCGATGCCGGCGATGCGCCAGCTTCCGGTGGCAGAGACGGTGGCGCCGGCGACGGCCTCCACCACCTCGGCGCTGCTCTCGCTCACGTCCCGCTTCCTCCCCGCCGGGGCTCCGCCCGTCCGGCCTTCGGCTGCCCAGCTTCACCCGTGTGGGTTATCCAACTTGTTCCGCATTCACATTCACGTAGACGCGGGGAACGCGGGATCCGATCCGGGTCACGATTTCGTAAGCGATGGTTCCGGCCGCCTGCGCCCAGTCCTCGGCGGCGGGCTCACCGTGTTCGCCGGAGCCGAAGAGGATCGCCTCCGTGCCGGGCGCGGGTTCGTCGCCCCCCAGGTCCACCACGAACTGGTCCATGGCGATCCGGCCCGCGACCGTCCGCAGCTTGCCGTCGACCAGGACCGGGCCGGTGCCCGAGGCGTGGCGCGGAATGCCGTCCGCATAGCCGACGGGGATCAGGCCGAGGGTCGTGCTGCCGGGGGTCGTGTACTTGTGTCCGTAGCTGACGCCGTGGCCGCCGGGGACCTGCTTCGCCAGGGCGAGCGAGGCCTTCAGCGTCATCACCGGATGCAGCCCGAGGTCGGCCGGGGTGCCGAGTTCGGGACTGGGCGACAGACCGTAGAGGGCGATGCCGGTCCGGACCAGGTCGAAGTGGGCCTCGGGCAGAGTCAACATGGCGGGCGAGTTGGCCATGTGGCGCACCTCGGGCCGTACGCCCTGCTCCTCGGCGTACGCCACCATCGCGCGGAAGCGGCCGAGTTGGGACGCGATGGAGGGGTGGCCGGGCTCGTCGGCGCAGGCGAAGTGCGACCACAGTCCGACGACGGTGACCAGGCCGTCCCCCTCGGCCCGCAAGGCCTCGGCGACAAGTTCCGGCCAGTCGGCGGGCTGGCAGCCGGCCCGCCCGAGGCCGGTGTCCGCCTTGAGGTGGACCCGGGCGGGCGCGCCCGCAGCGGCCGCGGCCTCCCGCACCTCCTCGAGGGCCCACAGATCGCTGACGGACACGTCGACGTCGGCCTCGATCGCCGTGCGCCAAGGCCCGCCCGGGGTCCACAGCCAGCACAGGACGCGCCCGTGCAGACCTGCCTCGCGCAGGGCGAACGCCTCCTCGGGCGTGGCCGTGCCGAGCCACTCGGCACCGGCTTCGAGGGCGGCGCGGGCGCACGGCACCGCCCCGTGGCCGTACGCGTCCGACTTCACCACCGCCATCAGGGCGGCGCGGGGAGCGCGGGCTCGCAGGGCACGGACGTTCGCCCGCAGAGCCGCCAGATCGATCTCGGCTCGGGCGCGCAGGGGTGGCGTCTCAGTACGTGTCATCGCGCCCCAGTGTCTCAGAGGGCTCCGGCGCCTCTTCGATGCCGGTGCCGCGCGTGCCTTCCACCACGGGAAAGTCGTGTGTCTTCCGCCGCGGGACAGTGACGTACGGCACGTGGGACGGTCGACCGGGGCTGTTCAGCCCTGCACGTCCCGCCAGGCCTCCGGGACGGCGTTCGCCACGTCATGCGCGCCCGCGGGCGCGCCGTCCGCCGCGTACCGGCCCGCGAGGCCGTGCAGATACGCCGCCACGCTGCCCGCGTCCCGCGCCTCGAGACCTGACGCGAGCAGCGAGCCGGACAGCCCGGACAGCACGTCCCCGCTCCCGGCGGTCGCGAGCCAGGGCGTACCCGTGGCGTTCACCCGCACGGGCCCGCCCCCGGCGTCCGCCACCAACGTGGTGGAACCCTTGAGCAGCACGGTCGCCCGGTACCGCGCCGCCAGTTCCCGCACCGCCGCGAGCCGGGCCCCCTCGACCTCCTCGCGCGAGACCCCGAGCAGGGCGGCGGCCTCGCCCGCGTGAGGGGTCATCAGAGTGGGCGCGCCACGGCCGCGGACGGCGTCCCGGTCGGCGAGCCGCAACCCGTCGGCGTCGACGAGCACGGGCACGTCCGCCTCCAGCACCTCCGCCACGGTCGCCGCGTCGTCCCCGACGCCCGGCCCCACGACCCACGCCTGCACTCGACCGGCCTTCGCGGGCCCCGCCTCGGAGACCAGCGTCTCCGGGAAGCGTGCGATCACCGCGCCCCCGGCCGGCCCCACGTACCGCACGGCCCCGGCCCCGCCCCGCAGCGCACCCGCCACCGCGAGCACGGCCGCCCCGGGGTAGCGCGCGGATCCGGCGGCGATCCCGACCACCCCGCGCCGGTACTTGTCGCTCTCGGCCGCCGGCCGCGGCAGCAGTGCCGCCACGTCCGCGTGCTGCAGCGCTTCGAGCTCGGCCTGCGCGGGCAGGTCGAGCCCGATGTCGACGAGGCGTACGGAACCGGCGTGCTCCCGCGCCGGGTCGATGAGCAGCGCCGGCTTGTGGGTGCCGAAGGTCACGGTCAGATCGGCCCGTACAGCCGGGCCGAGCACCTCGCCGGTGTCGGCCTCCACCCCGCTCGGCAGGTCGACGGCGACGACGGCCGCCCGCGACTGCTCGACGAGCGCGGCGAGCCGCGCTGCGTCCGGCCTCAGGCCGCCCTTGCCGCCGATCCCGACGATTCCGTCGACCACGACGTCGGCACACCGGACCGACTCGTCGGCGGCGCCGACGGACTCGGGTCCGCCCGTCACGACCGTGCCGCCCGCCCTCCGCAGGGCCGCAAGCCCGCCCTGATGGGTCCGTTCCGGCGCCAGCAGCACCGCCGTGACGCCCGCACCGCGCCGGGCCAGCCGCGCGCCGGCGTACAGGGCGTCACCGCCGTTGTCCCCGCTTCCCACCAGCAGCACCACCCGGCTGCCGTACACCCGCCGCAGCAACTGAGCGCAGGCCGCGGCCAGTCCGGCGGCGGCGCGCTGCATCAGCGCACCTTCCGGAAGCCGCGCCATGAGCGAACGCTCGGCCGCCCTCACCGTCTCCACGCTGTATGCAGTACGCATACCGTCGAGTCTCCCTCACGACCACCGGTCGAGGGCGGACCTACCCCTCCGCCACGACGACCGCCGACGCCACCCCCGCGTCATGACTGAGCGACACGTGCCATGACTTCACGCCCAGTTCGGCGGCGCGGATCGCGACCGTGCCCGTCACCCGCAGCCGCGGCTGACCGCTGTCCTCCACGTAGACCTCGGCGTCGGTCCAGTGCAGCCCGCCCGGTGCGCCCAGGGCTTTGGCCACCGCTTCCTTGGCGGCGAACCGCGCGGCCAGCGAGGCGACACCGCGCCGCTCCCCGTTCGGCAGCAGCAACTCCTGGTGCAGGAAAAGGCGTTCGGCCAGACCGGGCGTACGCCTCAACGACACCGCGAACCGGTCGATCTCGGCCACGTCGATACCGACGCCGATGATGCTCATACGGAGCACCCTACGGCCGCCTGTCTCCGGGCTCCGATCTCTGACGACGCGTCTGTCACAACCGACTGCCGGCCTGCGGCGACTTGCTCACGGCAGCGGTCGCGTGAGCCACATCGGTCACGCCGGCTTGTAGCTGACGAACGACATGATGTCCCTCGGTTCCAGCGGCCGGGTCTCCGTCACGTCAGTGGTGACGGCGTCCACGGTCGCCTTTGCGGACAACGGGACGCCCGGTACCTCGACCCCTACGCGACTCGAAGCCCCGGCCGGAGCCACCCTCGCCTTGCCGGCCGGAGCCCTCACCACGTTTTCACAGGCCCTGAGGGCTCACTCCACCGTCACCGACTTCGCCAGGTTCCGCGGCTGATCCACCTCGTTGCCCCGGGCGGTCGCCAGCTCGCAGGCGAAGACCTGGAGGGGCACCGTCGCGACCAGCGGCTGGAGCAGCGTCGGGGTCGCCGGGATGCGGATCAGATGGTCGGCGTACGGGACCACCGCCTCGTCGCCCTCCTCCGCGATCACGATGGTGCGCGCACCCCTCGCCCGGATCTCCTGGATGTTGGAGACGATCTTGTCGTGCAGGACCGAGCGCCCGCGCGGCGAGGGTACGACCACGACGACCGGCAGGTCCTCCTCGATCAGCGCGATGGGCCCGTGCTTCAGTTCTCCCGCCGCGAAGCCCTCGGCGTGCATGTACGCCAGCTCCTTGAGCTTGAGGGCGCCTTCCAGCGCCACCGGGTAACCCACGTGCCGCCCCAGGAAGAGCACGGTGTTCTTGGCGGCGAGCGAGCGCGCCAGCTCCCGTACCGGCTCCATGGTCTCCAGGACCCGCTCGACCTCGCGGGAGATCTGCGACAGGTCGCGGATGACGACGTGGATCTCGTCGCCCCACTTGGTGCCGCGCGCCTGGCCCAGATAGAGGGCCACGAGATAGCAGGCGACCAGCTGGGTCAGGAACGCCTTGGTCGAGGCGACCGCGACCTCCGGGCCGGCGTGCGTGTACAGCACGGCGTCCGACTCCCGGGGGATCGTCGACCCGTTGGTGTTGCAGATGGCCAGCACCTTGGAGCCCTGTTCACGGGCGTGCCGCAGCGCCATCAGCGTGTCCATGGTCTCGCCGGACTGGGAGATGGCGATGACCAGCGTGCGCGGATCGAGGATCGGGTCCCGGTAACGGAATTCGCTGGCCAGCTCAACTTCGCACGGGATGCGTGTCCAGTGCTCGATGGCGTACTTGGCGATCATCCCGGCGTGGAAGGCCGTACCGCACGCCACCACCACGATCTTGTCGACTTCGCGCAGCTCGGCCGCCGAGATCCGCAGTTCGTCCAGGCGCAGCGAGCCGAACGCGTCGATGCGGCCGAGCAGGGTGTCGGCGACCGCCTTGGGCTGCTCGGCGATCTCCTTCAGCATGAAGTAGTCGTAGCCCCCCTTCTCGGCGGCCGAGGCGTCCCAGTCGACGTGATAGGACCGGACGTCGGCCGGGCGCCCGTCGAAGCCGGTGACCGTGACCCCGTCCCGGCGCAGCTCGACCACCTGGTCCTGGCCCAGCTCGATCGCGGACCGGGTGTGGGCGATGAACGCCGCCACGTCCGAGGCGAGGAAGGCCTCGCCCTCACCGACGCCCACCACCAGCGGGGAGTTCCGCCGCGCACCGACGACCACGTCCGGCTCGTCGGCGTGCACCGCGACCAGCGTGAACGCGCCTTCCAGCCGCCGGCACACCAGCCGCATCGCATCCGCCAGGTCCGCGGTCACCGAGAACTCCTCGGCGAGCAGATGCGCGACGACCTCGGTGTCCGTCTCGGAGGCGAGCGCATGACCCCGCTCCTCCAACTCGGCCCGCAGCAGTGCGAAGTTCTCGATGATCCCGTTGTGGACGACGGCGACGCGGCCGGCGTTGTCGAGATGCGGATGCGCATTGGCGTCGGTCGGGGCGCCGTGGGTGGCCCAGCGGGTGTGCCCGAGGCCCGTGGTACCGGTCGGCAGCGGCCGGTCGACCAGCTCCTTCTCCAGGTTGACCAGCTTCCCGGCCTTCTTGGCGGCGGCCAGGCTCCCGTCCGCGAGCACGGCGACGCCCGCCGAGTCGTACCCCCGGTACTCCAGCCGCTTCAATCCCGCCACGACGACATCGAGCGCCGACTGCGGCCCCACGTATCCCACAATTCCGCACATGTGCCGCAGCCTACGGTCCGGGTGACTTCCCGACCTCCCGAAGCGTGCCCGAAATCGGAAATTCCCACTGGGGTACGAACGCGCCGGGCTCGGACACCGGCCGTTCCTGCCCGCCGTGAAGGCGTATTCGGTCCGGGAGGTTCGGCCGTCCGGGGCACATGGTCCGCGAACTCCTCAACGGCCGAAGGGACTGACCGTCAGGCGCCGGGGGAGGTGGGATCCGTCCGCCCTGCGGCATGTCCGCGCCAGACGTACGTGACGGACGCCACCTCACAGTCCGGTTCAGACTCCGCTAACAATGGACTGTGATCTCTCCGGTCTCCTCGATGCCCCGGAGCGCCCACCGGCCCAGGCCGGAGGCGACTCCCTACGTCGACCTCACCCGTGCCGAGTGGAGCGCACTGCGCGACAAGACGCCGCTGCCGCTGACCGCCGAGGAGGTGGAGAAGCTGCGCGGCCTCGGCGACGTGATCGACCTCGACGAGGTCCGGGACATCTACCTCCCACTGTCCCGGCTGCTCAACCTCTACGTCGGCGCCACCGACGGCCTGCGCGGTGCCCTGAACACGTTTCTCGGCGAGCAGGGCTCGCAGTCGGGCACCCCGTTCGTCATAGGCGTCGCCGGCTCCGTGGCGGTCGGCAAGTCGACCGTCGCCCGCCTCCTCCAGGCCCTGCTCTCCCGCTGGCCCGAGCACCCCCGGGTGGAGCGGGTGACCACCGACGGCTTCCTGCTGCCCACCAAGGAGCTTCAGGCCCGCGGTCTGATGTCGCGGAAGGGCTTCCCCGAGTCGTACGACCGCCGTGCGCTGACCCGTTTCGTCGCCGACATCAAGGCCGGCAAGGACGAGGTGGCGGCCCCCGTCTACTCGCATCTGATCTACGACATCGTCCCCGGCCGCACGCTCACCGTCCGCCGCCCGGACGTCCTCATCGTCGAGGGCCTCAACGTGCTCCAGCCCGCCCTCCCGGGCCATGACGGCCGTACCCGCGTCGGCCTCGCCGACTACTTCGACTTCAGCGTGTACGTCGACGCCCGCACCGAGGACATCGAGAGCTGGTACCTCAACCGCTTCCGGAAACTCCGTCAGACCGCCTTCCAGGACCCCTCGTCGTACTTCCGCAAGTACACGCAGGTCGCCGAGGAGGAGGCCCTCGACTACGCCCGCACGATGTGGCGCACGATCAACAAGCCGAACCTCGTCGAGAACATCGCCCCGACCCGCGGCCGCGCCACCCTGGTGCTGCGCAAGGGCCCGGACCACAAGGTGCAGCGGCTGAGCCTGCGCAAGCTGTAGGACAGCCGTTCGGAACAGTGGTGCGGCCTGCTGAAAAGGCGTGATCGGGGCCTGCGGTGTCGTCCTCGACAACCCGATCCTGATCGTCGGCGCGATGGCGGTGGGCCCGGAATTCGGCCCGCCGGCGGGGCTCAGCACGGCACTGGTGCGGCGGGCGTCCCGCCCGGCCCTCCGCTCGCTCGACGCTCTCCTGGTCGGCTTCGCGGTGGCCATGCCGGTGACCGTCGGGTTCACCTGCTTCATGGACGCCGTGGACCTGTTCAGCCGCGTCAAGTTGGACGCCGAGCGGCCCAACACCGACTTCATCCACCGGTCGGACGCGTTCTCGTTCGTCGTCGCGATCCTCGCCGGCACGCTCTCGCTGACGTCAGCGAAGTCGGGGGCACCGGTCGGCGCGGCGATCTCGGTCCCGGCCGTCGCGAACGCCGCCCTCGCCTTCAGCGACGACGAGTACCGCCAGGCGTGGAGGTCCAGCGAACAGCTCCTGCTCAACCTGCTGGGCATCGTGCTCGCCGGCACGCTCACCCTGCCGGCTCAGAAGTGGTTCTGGGCCGGACAGCGTGAACGTGCCTGCAGGGCCGGACAGTTCTAGCCGAGCGCCGACTTCACCGCGTCCGCGAGACGGCCGGCCACGGATCGCGCCTGATCGATGTCGGCGGCCTCCACCATGACCCGTACGAGCGGCTCCGTGCCCGACGGGCGCAGCAGCACCCGCCCGGTCGACCCCAGCTCCCGCTCGGCCTCGATGACGGCGGTGGCCAGGTCGGCGGACGTGCCGACACGGGACTTGTCGACGTCGGGGACGTTCACGAGGACCTGTGGCAGCCGCTCCATCACGGAGGCCAGGTCCTTGAGCGTACGGCCGGTCTGCGCCACCCGCGCGGCCAGCATCAGGCCGGTCAGCGTGCCGTCGCCGGTGGTGGCGTGGTCGAGGATGATGACGTGCCCGGACTGCTCGCCGCCGAGCGTGTAGCCCTTCTGCTTCATCTCCTCCAGCACGTACCGGTCACCGACCGCGGTCTGCACCAGGTCGATGCCCTCGCGCTCCATGGCCAGCTTGAAGCCCAGATTCGACATGACCGTCGCGACGACGGTGCCGGAGCGCAGTGCGGAACGCTCCCGCATCGCCAGCGCGAGTACGGCCAGGATCTGGTCGCCGTCCACCTCCTCGCCGGTGTGGTCCACGGCGAGGCAGCGGTCGGCGTCGCCGTCGTGCGCGATGCCGAAGTCGGCACCGTGCTCGACGACGGTGGCCTTCAGCTCGTCCAGGTGGGTGGAGCCGCAGCCGGCGTTGATGTTGAGCCCGTCCGGCTCCGCGCCGATCGTGATGATCTCGGCGCCCGCCCGCGTGAACGCCTCCGGGGAGACCTGGGAGGCGGCACCGTGCGCCTCGTCGAGGACGATCCTGAGCCCGTCGAGCCGGTTCGGCAGGACGTCGAGGAGGTGGGCGACGTACTGGTCGAAGCCCTCGTCGTACGACGTCACGCGCCCGACCCCGGCCCCCGTGGGCCGGTCCCAGGGAGCGCCGGTGCGGTGCTCCTCGTACACGGTCTCGATCTTGTCCTCCAGTTCGTCGGCGAGCTTGTGGCCGCCGCGGGCGAAGAACTTGATCCCGTTGTCGGGCATGGCGTTGTGGCTGGCGGAGAGCATCACGCCGAGGTCGGCGCCGAGGGCGCCGGTGAGGTGGGCGACTGCCGGGGTGGGCAGCACACCGACGCGCAGCACGTCCACGCCCGCGCTGGCGAGCCCCGCGACCACGGCGGCTTCCAGGAACTCCCCGGACGCGCGCGGATCCCGTCCGACCACCGCCTTCGGCTTGTGGCCCTCGAAGGTGCCCGCCTCGGCCAGTACGTGTGCCGCTGCCACGGACAGACCGAGCGCCATCTCGGCCGTCAAATCCGCGTTGGCGACACCGCGCACGCCGTCCGTGCCGAAGAGTCGTCCCACTGTGTCGTCCTCCGAACCTAGCTGCCAATGTGCGGCTCATGCCGAGTGTCCAGACAGAAACGGGCTACGTACACTCCCCGGACCTGCCTTCAGGCTTATCACCCGCGCCCGTGCCGAGACTGTCGGGATTGCTCCATAAGCTCCATAAGCCGGTGATAAGCGCCGCTCCCCGTAAACGAACCGCCCCGGCGGCACAGAACGTGCTGCCGGGGCGATGCGTGCGCGCTGCAGGCGGTACGACGCCTGCAGCGACCAGCGGACGCGATCAGCGCTTGCTGTACTGCGGGGCCTTGCGGGCCTTCTTCAGACCGGCCTTCTTCCGCTCGACCGCGCGGTCGTCGCGGCGCAGGAAGCCGGCCTTCTTCAGCGGGCCACGGTTGTTGTCGACGTCCGCCTCGTTCAGCGCACGGGCGACACCGAGACGGAGCGCACCGGCCTGACCGGAGACACCGCCACCCGCGATGCGGGCGATGACGTCGTAGCGGCCGTCCAGCTCGAGCACCTTGAAGGGCTCGTTGACTTCCTGCTGGTGCACCTTGTTCGGGAAGTAGTCCTCGAGGGTGCGACCGTTGATCTTCCACTTGCCGGAGCCCGGAACGATCCGGACGCGGGCGATGGCGTTCTTGCGGCGGCCCAGGCCGGCGGCCGGCTGGGGCTCGCCGAAGCGGGACGCGAGGGACTCGGAGGTGTACTCACCCTCCACCGGGACCTCGGTCTCGGTGGTGTAGCTGTCGATGTCAAGCTCTTCGAGCGGCTGCTCGGCAGTGGTCTCGGCCACGATTCTCCTCAGATTCTCTTCAGTCTTAGGGGGTGGCCGGACTTACTGCGCGACCTGGGTGATCTCGAACGGCACCGGCTGCTGAGCGGCGTGCGGGTGCTGGTCACCCTTGTAGACCTTCAGCTTCGAGAGCATCTGACGGCCCAGGGAGTTCTTGGGGAGCATGCCCTTGACGGCCTTCTCGATGGCCTTCTCGGGGTTGTTCGCCAGCAGGTCGTCGTAGCGGACGGAGCGCAGACCACCCGGGTAGCCCGAGTGCCGGTACGCCATCTTCTGGGTCCGCTTGTTGCCGGACAGGTGCACCTTGTCCGCGTTGATGATGATGACGAAATCGCCGGCGTCCACGTGGGGCGCGTAGATCGGCTTGTGCTTGCCGCGCAGCAGGGTGGCGGCGGTGGTGGCCAGACGGCCCAGGACGACGTCCTGAGCGTCGATGACATGCCACTGACGCGTCACATCGCCGGGCTTGGGGCTGTACGTACGCACGGTTCGTAGCCTTCGCTTCTTCAGTGAGGATCCTGACAAGGTCACCGAAGACGATCACGACAGCCCTGACCGCACCGCGGTGACGCAAGCCGCGTGCTGGTCGCTGGTCATCGGTCCGGTGGACCGGTGTAAGGGCCCCTCACGTGAGAATGAGCAAGCCAATACACATAACGAACAGCCAGGA